>CAYVAH010000001.1:0-113072 GCA_964449215.1 Candidatus Undinarchaeota archaeon
AGTGGGGAAAGCTCTAAATACTAGCGTGCTTTTTCGTTTATATGAAAGTCGAAGATGTTGAGTATAGGGATGAGTATATTGTCGTTGATCCGAAGAAGAACGTGAAGAAAGTCGCTGAAAAAATCCTCGAAGGTTTTCCTGCTGTCATATCCGCCATAGTCGTGAAAGCGGGGGAACCGATAGGGGTCATATACCTCGACACCATAGTAAGGCACTGCATCCTCGGGAAAAAGGCTGCGGGCAAGACCCCTGCCGATGCAATAATGGACAAAAACATTCTCAAGGTAACTGACCATGAGGATATCGAAATTGTCAAGCAAAAGGTTGCCCAGTTCAAGCCCCACGGCATAGTCGTCATAGACTCGGAGGGCGTGATAAAGGGCTTCATAAGCCCGAGAGACTGGGCTGTGATAATAGGCGTGAAGTAGCAGATATATAACCACCCAATCGATTTCTTTGAGTGATTAGTGTAAGGGAAGCCGCCCGGATAATCAGAGCAGGGGGAGTCGTTGCATATCCCACGGAGACCGCATACGGCCTCGGGGCTGATGCTCTCAACAGGGAAGCAGTGAAGAAGGTTTACAGGATCAAGGGGAGACCCCGGAGAAAAAAGATGCCTGTGATTGTTTCGTCGGTGAAGGAGCTGGAAGGCCACGCCTTTTTGAACGAACTCGGCCATCACCTGAGCAGGCATCTCCACCCGGGTCCCCTCAACATAGTGGTGAACAGTGACCTGCCCTGGTTCGGAGCCTTCCGCATAAGTTCCTCTCCGGTGGCTTCCAGGCTCGCGAAGCTCGCCGGCCCGATAACAGCAACCTCTGCAAATATAAGCGGGAAAAAACCGGCTTTCAACCCGGAAGAGCTGGAGAAACTTGGGGTCCCGGTGGTTGGCGGGGAAAAGCTCAGGGAGGGTCCTGTGTCCACCGTCTACGACCCGTTCACCATGACAGTAATCAGGGAGGGTGCAATCCCCGAGGTGAAAATAAAAAGGTATGTGGTCGCCTTCAATGTGTTGAAGAGGGTGAAACCCCCGGAGGCAGAGAGCAGAAAGATTCTGAAGCTGGGGAAGGAGGTTCTGGAGCTCGTAAAGAAGCATCACAGAAAAACTGTGCTTGGAGGAAGCATAGCCAAGGGAACATTCACCAGGAACGTGAGGGACATAGACCTCTTCCTGCTCTTTCCCAAAGGGGAAAAGCTGGAAGGGAAACTCGAGCTCCTGAAAGGAATCGCCGCCTCCTTCAGCAAACAGGTGGAGACCAGCTATGCCCAGCATCCCTATGTGAAGGCCAGGTTCAGGGGGATCACAGTGGAACTGGTCCCGGCGTATGACACGAAACCCCCTGAAGTCCTTTCAGCTGCGGACCGCAGCAGGTGGCATGTGAAGTTCGTGAGATCGCTACCGGACTGGCTCAGGGATGAAATCTTGATGTTCAAACAGTTCTGCGACGGCATCGGCGTTTATGGCGCCGAGTCAAGGGTGGAAGGGCTGAGCTCGTATGCGATGGAAGTCCTCGTGGCAAAGAACAGGGGATTCGTGAAGGCGCTGGAAAAGCTCTCCAGAACAGGGTGGCCGCTCAGAGTAAAGGACCCTGTGGACAAAAAAAGGAATGTGACGGCATCAATCAGTGAGGAAAGCTTCGCCCTGCTGAAGGAAGCAGCGAAGGAATACCTGAAGAACCCGGGGGAGAGATTCTTTTTCCCCCAGAAGCCTCCCCTGCTGAAAAAGCTGCACGGGCTGAGGAACAAAGCCCTGGTGGTCCTGAAAAAACCCGACCTCCCGGAGGATGCGGCCTGGGGAAACGCAAAAAGAAGGGCAAGGAAACTCGCCAGAAACGCCCGGCTCGAAGGCTACCTGGTGAAGAGGTGGTCTGTCCTGGTCGGGAAACGAGTCCTGGCACTTTTCGAGTTCTTCCCGGGAGAAAAGAAACTCATAGTGAAGGGGCCTCCTGTAACAAAAAAGGAGCACGCCAGGAGATTCAAAGAAGCCCACCCACACTGGTTCGAAGAGAACGGACGCCTCTATGCAGAGGAAAAAAGAAGGTTCGAAAGCTTTTCAGAGCTGGTCAGGCACTTCGAGGACGCCGATGTCCTGGAGGGAGACAGAATTGAAGGGGAATACAAGAAAATGGGAACGGAAGAAAAGCTCTGGGTGTCCGAATTCCTGATAAACAGGAAACCCTGGGAGTATTGAAAAGTGTTCCTCAAAACTTATATGTCTGGGTGTGTCTTAATTCCGTGGCTTTTAAGCTCAGGAAACTCTCGAGGAAGAAAAAGGTGAGTGCCAACATAGTCCTTGAAGGCATCATTAAAAGGCTCAAACGGAGACTGAAGGAGAAGATAGAAAAAAGGGTGCTCGAAAAAGCGAAGGAGATGAAGGTAGAGCTGAAGGATGAAGAGCTGAAGAAGATTGTGAAGGAGGAAATGGAGAAGCTTATCAAGAAGGAGATGTCCTCGATTGAAGAGGCCAGCAGGAAAGCGGAGGGAGAGCCAGGAAAAACAGGGGAAGCCCTGAGGGACCTGATGGTCAAGCTCGAGAGCAGGCTGGCGGAGATAACAGGCCCGGCTGTTGAGGTCCCTGTCCTCCCTGAAGAAACGGAATTCGAAGGGAAGCCGCTGAAGGAAAAGCTGAGCCAGCCCGTCCAGCCGGAGGAAAAAAAGGTCGGTACCCCCATCTCGGGAGGGAAGGCCACCAGCAGGTATGTTGTCCCGTTTGGCTTTGTCGCCCCCATGTTCAAGCAGATGACGGGCAGACAGATAATCGAAAAGGTTCAGGAGCTTTACCACGTCCCATTTGAGCAGGGTGAAAAGGAGAAACAAAAGATAAGGGAGACCTACTCGCTCATACCGGAGGTCCCAAAACCCGGAGAAAAGGTGTTTGCCTGGGCACATATACACTGGGACCCGAAAAAGAAGGAGCTTGTCTATGATGTTATAGAACCGGTGCTGAGCCTCAGGGAAAGGCAGATTACGAGGATGCTTGAGGAAAAGCTTGAGGAAAAGCTTGACGCCCTTTATGTCCCGGTGGGGAAGGAGAGGCACAAGGAGTATCTGAGGTCCAAGATAAAGGAAGTCGTGGAGACCTTCGGGTGGAAGATGGACCCCGAAACCGCGGAGAAGATAGAGTATTACATATTCAGGGACTTCATAGGGCTTGGAAAGATAGAACCACTGATGCATGACCCGAATATCGAGGATATAAGCTGCGACGGCGTGAATATCCCCGTGTATATCTTCCACCGGAAACCGGAATACAACCAGATGAGGACAAATGTCAAATTCACAAACAAGGATGAACTTGACAGCTTTGTGATAAAGCTGGCGCAGAAGTGTGGGAAGAGTATATCCGTGGCAAGGCCGCTGCTCGACGCTTCCCTACCGGACGGCTCAAGGCTGCAGGCGACCCTGGGAAGCGACATAGCCCGGAGGGGAAGCAATTTCACAATAAGAAAATTCCTGAGGGAACCACTCACACCAACCAAGCTCATGGACTTCGGAACAGCAAGCTCAATCTCCCTCGCATATATGTGGTTCTGTGTGGAATACGGGAAAAGCATACTTATCTCAGGGACCACCGCAACCGGAAAGACCAGCTTCCTGAACGCAATAAGCCTGTTCATCCGCCCGGAACTCAAGGTGGTGTCAATAGAGGACACCGCCGAGCTGATGCTCCCCCTGCCGAACTGGATACCCCACGTGGCCAGAAGCGGTTACGGGGAAAAGGGGTATGGCGCCGTTGAAATGTTCGACCTGCTCAAAGCAGCACTGAGGCAAAGGCCGGACTATGTGATTGTGGGCGAAGTCAGGGGCAAGGAAGCAAGCACCATGTTTCAGGGCATGGCCACCGGCCACCCTTCACTTTCCACCATACACTCTGACAGCCTCCAGCGCCTTGTTGACCGGCTGACAACCCCGCCGATAAGTCTCAGCCCGGCACTCCTCGAGAACCTTGACGTTGTTGTGTTCCTTGAAAGGACGAAAATGGCAGGGAAATTCATAAGGAGGATAAACCGCATTTATGAGGTGGCAGGGGTCAACGTGAGGGAAGCCAAGATTATACCGAACAAGCTGTTTGAGTGGGACCCTGTAAAAGATGAGATAAACATGACCGGTAAGAGCGCCATACTCAAGAAAATAGCCGATTTCAAGGGCATAGACTATGACACAATATTCAAGGAACTCGAAAGGCGCGCCCTTTTCCTGGAATGGTTGAAAATGAACGGTGTCTTCAACTACAGGGATTTCGAAAGCTGGGTCCAGTCCTATTACTCGGACACAGAAAAGGTCATGAGGATGGTAGTTAATGATGTCAGACGGAGGCTCAAAAAGGGTGGTGAAATGGGCCCTGAAGAACTTCGGGAGCTTAGCAAACAGATTTGAGCTTCCAGAGTTCGTAAGGCCCAAACTGAAGAAGTCGGGCATACCGATGACTGGAGAGGAATACTCCTCCCTGGTCCTGGCGGCGGCGACTGTGATCCCCCTAGCCGTGGGGCTCATCTCCACCATGGTCCTCATAGTCCTCGGCACTGACCTGATAATGCTCTTCCCTTATTTTCTTCTCATAGCGGGGGGTCTCGCCATCCTGATTCTGATAGCAGGTTACATTTACCCGGGAACAAAAATCTCGGACATAAAAAAGGACATAATGAACAACCTCCCCTTCGCAACAATTTACATGACCACCCTCTCCGGTTCCGGAATGAGCCCGCTGCAGATGTTCAAGATACTCGGGCATTTCGAGGAGTTCGGGGAGGTCAGCAAGGAGGCCCAAAAAATAGTGAGGGACACGGAGGTCCTCGGACTCGACCTGGCAACTGCCCTGGAAAGGGCCGCCGAGAGAACGCCAAGCGCCCAGCTCAGGGAGCTCCTCTGGGGGATGAGGAGCACCATACTGACAGGGGGAAACATGAACAGCTTCCTGATTGAAAAGTCCCGCAGCTACATGGGGGACTACCGGAGGTTCCTCGACAAGTTCGTGGACCAGCTCTCCATACTTATGGAGGTTTACATAACCGCAGTTGTTGTCGGTTCAATATTCTTCATAATCATGGGAACCATACTTGGTCTGATGGGAGGGGGGCAGCCTCTCCTGCTGGTCAGGTTGCTGATATACATAGGCATTCCAATGCTCTCAATAATGTTCATGGTGCTGATAGCGGGACTGAGCCCGGAGTGATTTGAATGGACTACCTGAAACTCTCTGCGGTGCTTTCATTCAGTTTGCTTGTAGTGACATTTCTGGCAACCGGGCTGAACCTGCCCCAGACACTCACATGGGCCCCTGTGATTCTCATAGTAGGCTTTATGCCATATTTCTTTAACAGGTATTTCAGGTATGCCCGCCTGAAAGCCATGGAGGAATCCTTCCCGGAGTTCCTTCGAAATCTGGCGGAGTCACAAAAGAGCGGGATAACCCTGCCCCAGGCAATAATGAACTCCACGAAGGTTGACTACGGGCCCCTCTCGGAAGAGGTCAAAAAGATGGCCTTCCAGCTGAGCTGGGGCGTGCCATTCCCGAAAGTCCTGAAAAAGTTTTCGGAGAGAGTCAAGGACAGCAGCTTCCTGAAGAGAAGCGTCGCCATAATCCTCGAAGCCCACCGCAGTGGGGGAGACATCGCGGAGGTTATGGAAAGCGTCGCGGAGAGCGCCAGGCAGGTCAAGGAACTCGAATCCGAGAGAAAAAGCAGGTTCAATCAGCAACTGCTGGTGATGTACGCCATTTACCTCATATTCATAATAATAATTGTGGCCCTGAACAAGATTCTCCTGCCAATGTTCGCGCTATCTGCAAGTGAGGAGATTGGAGGGGTGAGCTTCTCAATGGGAACACTTGACCCTGAGTTTTACAGGACAATATTCCTCCACATGATTCTGATGCAGGCTGTGTTTGCCGGACTCATAGCCGGTCAGGTCGGTGAGGGATCGGTGGTCGCGGGCATAAAGCACAGCGCAATAATGCTCGCCATAGGTTCACTGGCCTTCATATTCTTCCTCCCCTCCCAGCAGATTTTGATAAATGTGGAACCTTCTTACGATGTGTTCCCTCCCGGTTCTCTCTACACTCTTGAAGGGTTTGTGTTGAAGATGGACAAGACCCCACTGGAGGGAGCGGATTTGCAAATAGAGGTGGGAGGAACCACCTACCGCACCCAGACCGACAGTCTTGGGCTCTTCTCGAGAGAGATTGTCCTGCCGTCGCAGCCGGGAACCCACCGGATAAACATAAGAGCAACCCATCCGGAGGGAAAAGCCAGTTACAGCCTGGAGGTGAATGTTGGTTGAGATGGCTTGTTGCAGCAGTCCTGCTGACGCTGGTATATGCCGCCACAGGGGATCTCATATGTGAGCCCTCCGAGGTCGGGAACAGCAAAGACTGTGCCATGATCAGGAGAAACTATGTCTGTGACAGCTTCCCGAACGACCTGCCTCAGTATGACCCGGACTGCAACACCACTGTCGGGCAGAGCTGTTATGACTCACTATTCACGTATTCCAACGGCAGGGGGTCAAGCTGCTACCCGGGGAACTGCACTGAAGGCACGGGATGCACAACCTCCTGCACATCTGGGGATCAGTGTGCCTCCGGTTTCTGCATCGGGAACCAGTGTGAAGAGGTGTGTGATGGATGCAGCTTCAGCTCCGAAAACTACGAGGTGTATCCTTTCAGCACCACAATATACCTTGGAGAGCCGACATTCGTGAGCTTCCGTGTTAACACGCCCAAAGGGAGCACCACCGTTTCCCTCTCAACCCAGGGACCGTGCACACTGGAACACGACAGCACGCTCGACCTCAGCGGGGGGTACGGGGTTGCAGTGGTCAGAATAGATGACTGCAATTTTACAGGACTCGGAAGCGTGAAGCTCACGGTGAATGGTGAAGCGTATGGAGTTGTCCACTTCCTCTCCCATCCAGCACTGAAGTATTATCAGGGCGAAATGCCACACGGAACAGTGGGATACTCGGCAATGCCAGGAAACCTTGGCGGAGTTCCGTTGGAGGTGAAAACTTGGGTAGGTTGAAGGGCCAGGTATCGCCGGACTTTGTGATGTCAGCTATGATTTTTTCACTGGCAACACTCTTTGTCTTCTTTCATCTCTCAAGAACTTACTACACAAGGGTCTGGGAAGGAACAAGAGCAATAAGCATGGCAGATGCCCAGAATCTCGCCCTTTTCCTGACAAGCGAGCAAGGAAAATGGGCGAGCAACCCATTCGAGAGCGAGTCCATAGCCTTTGGGGGGGAGGAACTGAATGGCACAAGGATGCAATATTTCTTCGGGATGCCCTACCAAACAGTCCAGGACAAGCTCAAGCTCCCGAAGGACTTCAGGGTTGAAGTCTGGGAACTCCCAAGCATAGGCATAACTTCGGACATCGCCGAGCTGTACCCGAACAACACCGTTGACGTTCAGTTCCAGACCACGGAAAACTGCACCCTCTACCTGGTGATGGTGGGGACCCAGGGAACAAAAGGATATGCATTCTGGAACAAGAGTGTTGGAAAATACCACGGGTTCACGTGGACCCTACCAACAGGGGTTTACAGCCTCAAGGCGCTGGCAAGCTCCGGGGACAAGTATGGAGCCTATGAAGCAACGTTCAGGGTGATAGGATGATAAGAAGCACAGAAGCTGTGATAGCAGGGGTCATAATGCTCGGGTCAATACTTTACCTATTCAACGTCCCCTCCGTGGAAACCGGGGACCCAGCAAAGCAATACATAAGGAGCCTCCTCGACAGCTACTCCGAAGTCGTGAGAGTCCTGGCAACAAAGGATCCCTACAACCTGAAACTGCTGATAGGAGCTGCAATGCCACGGGGATACAACCAGAAAATTGACATAAACTACTACAGGAAACTCCAGGTGCTTACGGGAATTGGAAGTGCCCCCACGGAAGGGTACATGCTCCTGCCCTCGGAGGGAACGGTGAACCTTGCCGACTCGGAACTGAAGTCCAACTGGTACCGTTCAGTTTTTAGGATCACCAACACGGGAACCGAGTCAATAACGGGGGGGACATCAATAACTGCCAGTCTCTACAAGCAGGACATAGATGATAACGGGGTAGCGGACCCAATCGACCTTGACTCAATAAGGGTTTTCACCGACGAAGGCGAGCTGAACTCCTCCCTGACAAGCTATGAGGACTACTATGACAGGACAGTGGTGAGCCTGTCCGTGGACGTTAAACTTGAAGGCGGGGAGACGGAGAATCTCTACATCTACTACTTGATGGGTGATGACTATGAATAAGCTCCTCATATTTTTGCTCTTCGTCCCCGCAGCAGCCTGGTGGGACCCGGACTGGAACTTTTCAAGGTCACTCACGCCTGACGGCAACGCTTCCCTGATAACAGGGTGGACCACAATTGACACGGAGAGTCTGGTGAGCTCAAACAAGACCCGACCTGACTGCGGAGACCTGAGAGTTACTGAAGGCGAGTCGCCCATCGACTATTTTGTGGTGGGATGCAACACCAGTTTCACCAACCTGTTCTTTGAAGTTGACTACACGGGTGGGGAATATGAGGTGTATTACGGAAACCCCTCAGCCACAGGACAGGAGTCCTCGAGCGTTTTCAATTTTTATGATGGTTTCGAGTCCTATTCCACAGGGAGCAACGGTTCCACAACCTGGACGGTAAGAAGCGGTAGCTTTGAGGTAAAATACCAGAACAAGAGCCAAAAATACGTGGTAAACTCAACCTCGGAGTGCATATCGACCTCCTACACCCCATCTGGAGATTTTTCGGTCTTCGCAGAGCTCGGGACACCCTGGAACGGAAACCCTGGGCTCATTTACAGTTATGTTGGACCCTCTGAGTATTATGCGGCCTACCTGAACGGGAGTGAAGTGTGGATAAGAAAAGGTGCAACATACAGCAAGCTCGGTTCCTTCACACCCCAGGGATTTAACTACATGCTCATCGATGTCGTTGGCGGGACCGCGAACGTCTATGTGAACGGTAACCTGGTGGGGACAGGGAACTACACCACTGGCTCCGTCGGGGTATATGCCCTCCCGAACGGAGCATCACAGGCGAGTATTGACAGCTTCGCGGTGTTCCCAAGTGCCGGGGTATCCTGGTCCCCCGGCGCGGAGAGGACCAGACCGCGGATAGTGCTCCAGTTCGTTGGCTCCGAGCCCGCCAACATGAGGACCATGGTCGCGTATATGGGGGAAGGCGAAAATGTGCTGAAAATAGGACTGAACCCCAGTGATAGAGAAGGACTCGTGGATGGCAACTCCGCCCAGCTGGACTGGGCAAACATAAGCTTCAACTCTTCCGGGTATTCCGTGAACGGTAGTTTCATTAAGATAGACTCGGACAGCTTCAACTACACCCAGGGAAGCTACAGATTTGACCTGACATATGTTAAAAACAACACGGAATACAAGAAATGGCACGTTGTCCAGTTTTTCAAGAATTTCCCGGCGATAAAACACGTGGTCTTCATAACGGCGAATCAGTCCGGAAGCTATCCTGCGGATGTCCACCCGTCCAGCTCCTGCTCCAGCTATGTGAACAACACCGGCAACCACAGCTGCAAGCTCGGGGCGCATTCCTCAACTGGAGTTTTCCGCTTCGGTCCGGCGAGCTTCTGTGGTCTCCACTGGATAGACTCAAATGGACGCCTCTATGACAACGTTTCCATCCAGAGCAAAAGAAGCCACAAGAAGGTCTTCTGGCACTCGTATATGGGATGCGAAAAATTCACGGAGGAGGTCGAGCTGTTCTGCGGGACGGACTTCTTCAACTGCACTGCCACTCCCACCAGCCCCGCAAAAACGCCATTTTACGTGAATGATGAACCAAGACCACTCACGAGGGTCGAATACCCGAGTGGGTTCAGCTGCAGGATAAACGGGGAAAGCTTTTCGGAGCTTGTGGACTACACACGGATAAACAAGGGAGTGAACGACCTTGAATGTTCCGGCTCCGGGAATCTCAGCTACTTCAAGCTGTACAGCTCCAATCCATACGAAGCCACAAGATTCTTCGGAGAAAAGCCCGTGGGGTATGAAGTGGAAATCAAAGGCCCAATAAGCAGGGGGAAGATTGGAGTGTGCGGTGTGCCGCTCTTTGACAAGATTATCCCGTTCAAGTGTTCCGGAAGCAATCTGTTCTTTGAAGGGGAGTTTCTCAACGGGACGCAAAGCTTCTACCTGTTCAAAACAAAAAGGTCCTGGAGCTACAAAACAGCCCAGGGGGGACCGGAAGCACCTGCCATTGTCAGGAGGATGGAGCCGCCCCAGCCCCCACTGGCAGCTGCAAAAGAACTTGGAGTCCCGGAAATACCCCCCACTCATGAGGTCATAACCTCAAGGAGGCTGTTTTACTCAAACTCAACAGTGGTTGAGGTGGTGATAACGGCATGGAGAAACATATGAAGGGGGAGTTTTACCTGCTGGCGGCCTTCCTTGTAGGCATGTATCTGTTTTTCCTGATGCAGATATTCTCGGCAACCAAAACCTCCTTCGAGACCCCTGACATTCCCCAGGTCAGTTACCTGCTCGACACTGCCCAGGATGCCCTGGAGCAGGAAGGATCAATAGACATCGTCAGGGAAGCCATGAATTTCATACACGAGCCAGTGGGTCTCAGGTGCAGCTCCCTCGCGACAGGTAAGGGAAGCTGTGACCTCTACGAGGATGAATGGGCATGCGGCGTGAATGTCACATCCGCATATCACGGAAAGATGGACGTGGAAATCACCCGCACCCTGCACATGGGAAATTTCGAGATTCAGACAACAAGGACACCGATATACCTGCAAGCGAATGAAAGCGCGAACCTTGTGAAAGTTTCCCAGTCACTCTCCATCAGCTCCGGAACTCTGAAGGACACGAAGGGAAACACCCTCAAGGCGAGCTGGAGCGGAAACACCGTGACGTTCAGACCGAACCTTGTGAAGAACGTGCCGAAGGTTGTGTATGTCTATCACACGGGAGAAGGGGGAACCACAATCCACAGCGATATTGGTGTGCTTAATGAGGGGGATTATGACTCATCTGTGTTATACGAGAAGTTGAGCTCCCTGAGGGATACGGAAAACATATCCTTGTCGGAACTCAGCGAACTGAAGAATGGTGCCGGGCCCGCGATGCTTTTCATACCTGGGGAATACCCGGACCTCTACGGGGCGGACCTCCTCGAATATGTGGCAGGCGGGGGGCTGCTCGTGGCACCATATGGGCTTTGCAGGAAAAGCGGCTCATGCCTGACCGGGAATATAGAACAAATAACGGGCAGTCACACACTCACCGGCCTCGGGGACTTCTCATCCCTCAACCCCATCACAACAAACAGTGAATACTTTACCAATCCCGACCTGCCGTGGATTGTCTATAACAGTGGGGGAACCAACACCAGCAGGGCTGCCGTCGGGGCCTCTTCATACGGGGAAGGATATGTGGTCTTTCTGGGGAATGAATCCATGTTGAGTGACTGGGACCAGCTCGACGAGTTTTTGAACATCCTTGTTCTCTGGGGGGTCCCGCCGGTAACTGTGACAAAGCAGGTCTGTCCCGACCAGAACCCCTAAAGCTTAAATGCACCCCTGCGTGGCTTTCGGGTGGAATACCTGCTCGAACTGGTGGATGCCTTCAAAAAATCGGATCCGAAGGCTCTCAGATCAGTCAGCGACAAGATTATGGCAAATGGGTTCGTCCAGAAGGACCGGGACCTCATAAGGCTCGCGGTGGTCGCCCACTCACTGTCAAAAATTGCGGAGAAAGAATACTACAAGAGGGACAAGGAATACTGGAAAGCATTCGCCAAGAGAATCAAGGAGCTGTTCCAAGAGCTCACGGAGGGAAAACCAAGAATCGCAGAAATCGAAAAGGAGATAATTGAACTTGACAGGCACTTTGGCAGATACAAGCAGGACATAATACATCACTCCAAAATACGGAAGGGATCGACACTGTATGCCTGGGGGGTAAGCCTCACACTTGCCTCAAAGCTCGTCGGGGTACCGGAATATGAACTGATGAGGCATGTTGGAAAAACAAGGATGGTTGATGAAGAGGGGATTGGCAGGGAAGTTGCCAAAAGGTTGAAAGATGCGGAGGAAGCGCTATGAAAAAGGTTGTCTGCGACTCGTCGAGTATAATAACGCTCAGCACAAATTGCTTGCTCTGGCTGCTCGACAAGTTTGAAGCGGAGTTCCTTGTCCCCTTCTATGTGAGGAAGGAAATAATGGACAACCCATTGAACACAAAAAACTACGCTTTTGAAGCCATGAGAAACGGGCTGCTGGTGGGAAAGACCCTGCACGTTGAAAAGACGAGCCCGGAGCTCAGGGACAGGATAATCAAGCTGTCAAATACCCTGCTGATGCACAAGGGCAAACCCATAGAGATTGTACAATACGGCGAGGCAGATGCCCTGGCTCTCTGCATGGAAAAAGCCGTGGAAACCCTCCTCGTGGATGAAAAAAACACCCGCCTGCTGATAGAGGACAGGGAGACCCTGCGAAAGGTAATTGAGAGGCGCACGGGAAAGGAGATCGAAATTAACGGTGGCGTGGAGGCGGAACTCAAAAAGCTTCTCGAGGGGATAAAGGTGATAAGGAGCAGTGAGCTTGTGGCCGTGGCGGTGAAGCGGGGACTGCTGGACTGGCCCTACCCGAAAAAGGAACTGCTGAGAAGTGTGCTAACAGCCCTGAAACTCAGCGGCTGCTCAATAAGCTCAGGAGAAATTGTGGAAATAATCAACGAGACAGCACCCACCAGAATAAATCAATCCTCACCGTAGGAAACGGGCTTCTCAAGGCCTTCCAGGTCAATATCAAATTCCTCCTCCCGGGGTTTTGAACCCTCGAGAACCCGCTTCTCCTTTATCTCTGCCAGCTCCATCTCGTCAAGCAACATGAAAGACCCCACGGGACAGGTATTTATCCTTTAGCGCCTGACCCTTCTCCTCCTTCTCAGGGTGCCTATTATGGCCTTCTGGAATCTCCTTATCCTCCTGCCCGCACGGTAATACCTGCGCCTTCTCATCCTGGAAACCACAGTCATCACCAGCAGTATCAGCAGCAGCGCAAGTATTGGCATCGCCAGAAGCTCAAGCCTCAGTTTAACTATTTCCAGCTGGACTCTGGATTTCAACACATTCACCAGAAGGTCCTGTCTTTCCCCGTATTTCAAAAACACATCAACGAACTGGTTGTTCTCCAGGTCCGTGTCGTCGAGCCTTATACGCAGCTGGAGGACCCCTGTTCTTCCCGGGGAGAGCTTCACACCGCTGAGCTGGAAGAGCTCATTGCCACCATCGAGCAGTAGGGTGACCTGGCCGGGAACATATGCAGTGACAGCCCCATCGTTATGGACATAAACCCGCAGGATCGTGCCGTCATAAGTTGCCCTCTCGACACTTATGCTGCTGCGGTCAACGACCCGCGTCACCGTTATGGGAATCGTCCGGTCAAGCACATCCACAAGGAAATCTTCATACCTGCCATACCGCGCATCAATCACAGCATCGAGGTTGTTCAACCCATAATCAGTGAGGTCTATGGAATACACACGAATGAGTTCATCTCCCGGCCAGAGCAAAAATATCTCATCATCCGTTATGGAGGTAAGCGTAACCCCATCCCTCGCTATACGGGTTATGGTAGAAACGTAGGCAAGTCCATCACCGAGGTTTGTGTATCTCACGTAGAGCTTTGCATCCTCGGAGTCATAGAGAACACTCGTCACCGTGACATTCGGCTGGGGGATGGGAACCCTGTAAACAGAAAGGGCAAAGATGGTCCCGGCATAACCGGCTGCCGTGTATGTTTCCCCATACTTCACAATCACCCTTATTTCCTTGTCGGAGTCATCTCTTATCCTCCGCCCCACGTCCATAAGTTCCGTTCCTATCACAAATACCGTGTCGATGTCCAGTCTCCTCAGTACGTCTATGAAACCCTTGTTGTAGCTGTCCCTTCCCACAAGAACAAGAGGGTATTTCCCGTCAAGCAAGGTGGGTTCGAGGAACCCCCCTGTGCTCAGGTAGAGCCTCTCCGGGCTTCCCCCCCATTCATCAAGCAAGGCAAGGCTGTTGGAATATGGTGACCCCTGATCAATTATTTTGACTTCCTTCTCCAGAAGGGCTGCCACGGAAAGCAGCTCCCTGCGGTAGTCCCTCTGTATGCTCCCAACAAGATAAACATCCGAGAAATCGGGAAGCCTCGAAAACAGAGAACTGCTCGGAAAGAGGACCACCCCCTTTTTCCGGTACGCTAAAGGAACGGATATAAGGGTATTCTCCGGCTCAATCGTCGAAGCCACAAACAGCGCTTCGGGGGTGAGAACCTTCAGCAGGAATTCCTGCAGGTCCCTGTAATCCCGGAAGTCTTTCTTCTCGGGGTCAAGCCCATAAAACTTTTTGAGGTAATAGTCATAGTCCTTCACTATTGGCCCGCTGCGGTCTTCCATCACCAGCAGATCATCACCCATGAGGTTCTTGGCTATTATGTCCGCCTGCGACTCTGTTATGAGAAATATCACGTCCCCTCCCTGGTAGTGCGCGTATTCCATGGAGAGAAGGACGAAGCGCCAGTCGTTGGAGTTTATTATCACAACCTTTGCCAGAGCCGGCATCAGCACGAAAATGAGCAAAAGGGCCAATTTTCTCATTATGGAATGAACATACCCTTGTTTATAAAACTAAAAGCTCAGTTGAGCTCAATCCACAGGTAGTAGGTCGTCACGGTTCCCTCGCCGTCCCCTACCTCCTCGTTTTCAGGAATCAGCAGCTCGTAGTCCGCCAGCTCACCGTTGAATGCTGTCTGCTGCGGGTCTATGCTGACCGCCCAGACTATGTCATCCGTGGTCGCAATATTGCCGGAAACCTTGCGGATGAAGTAGTTGGTCCACGCGTCCACAGTGGTTGTGTTGGTGACCACGGGGTTATCCATGCTCGGGGACTGGAAGTTGCCGGAGCCGGTGTATGTGTTGGTTATACTGTCAAGCACCGAAGTGGAATAACCGTAGGCGGCGTCTGCCTGATTGAGGTATGTATTGTTCGTCAAGTAAAAGTAGGTGGGGTCCACACCCGTAGCATCAGTAGTGGCGTAAAGTATGGACCCCGCTGTGACCGTGGAAAGGGGCCAGTAGTAGAAAGTCGCTGAGGCAGTCTGCAACCTTATGCTACCTGTGACGTTTCCCCAGAGACCCACCCAGCGGTAGGTTTTTTCCTGGGTGCTGACATTATATGTATAGATTGTTCCCGCCGTAGTATCTATTGAACCGTTGATGGGAGTGTAAGTCTCAGCAACGTAGGTATCATTGCTCGCACCACCTATTGCCGAAACCTTGCGGGGAACAAAATAAACTAAAAGTGCAAATATGGCAAGGCACAGGGCAATCCTCCCTATTTTCCCCATCATTAATTCAGGCTCAAACTAAATATTTAATCGTATGGTTGCCACCAAAAAGTAACACCAAAAGAAAAGAAAATGGCCCCAGATCCTCCCACCCAGCTAATGCGTTACCAATAATTCAGGAGTTATTGCTAAAGTGTCCGGCTGAGAGTCTTGAGCAGGGCCTTTACCCCCGCAAGAGGAGGCTTCCGGTATTCCACACCTGTCAGCCTGGAAGCGAGCTGGTAAAATGCCACAGCCGACGGCAGGTATGGATTGAACTCAACAACCGGCTCCTTGCAGGATACTGCGTGGAGCACCCCCTGGTCCCAAGGCACCACGGCCAGAACCTTCACTCCGCTCACCGCCTCAATCTCGCCCGGAGTCACCTCATAATTCTTTTTCCTGACCTTATTCAGCACCAGACCCTTGATCCGGATGCCCATACTCCTGGCCACCTCTATGGTCCGCAGGGCACCGGCCACATCTGGCAGGGAAGGTGTAGCCACCACCAGTGCTTCATCGCAAACTTCCATGACGGAAAGTGCCTCCTTGCCCAGGCCAGGGGGGGAATCAAGTATGGCAGTGAAGTAAACATCGTTGAAAACCTTTCTCAGTTTTCCGGGGTCCACCCCCATATAATTGAGAGACACGTGTGAGGGAACGAACTTCAAACCCGTGCGGTGGATGTACATGGCCTCCAGAAGTGGCATGTCTTTCTCCACCACGTCGTGCAAAGTCGTGTCATAGTCAAACACCCCAAGCTGAATTCCGAGGGTCGGGTTCTTCAGGTCAGTATCAACAACCACAACGTCCTCCCCGAGCCGATGCATGGCAAGCCCGAGATTCACCGCCAGTGTGGTCTTGCCCACCCCACCCTTACCGGAAAGGATGCCAAGGACATGCCTCAAGCCACATCACCCTTCAGATAGTAATATTTCTTCCTGCCGGACTTCACCGACACCACCACACCCTCCTTCTCAAGCTGATTCAGGTATTCACTTGCCCTGGTCCTGCTTATTCCCATTATCTTCCCAGTCTCGGTGGCTGTCTTCTTCCCGGACCGGAGAATCGACACTATCTGCTTCCTGCGCTTGTAGGAAACATGGGACTGACTCTCAGCAAGCTGTTTTTCCAGCTGCTCAATCCGGTAACCCAGCTCCTTCAACTGACGGAGATATTCTTCAGCCTCGTTACGGATACGGAGGTTCCTCGGTTCGGAAATCAGAGCCTTTAAACGCAAAATATCCTCCCTTACCTTTATTTTCTCCATCCGCAATACCACACCGACATGTTTAAATCAGTTCCCCTACCTGTCGAACTGTCACCAACTGTTCGAAATTATGCGTAACTGTTCGCCGACAGATGCAGAATAGGTTAATTGCTTCGACAGATATAGTATTTTTAAGGGTTCCGGCCGGCAGGTGCAAAATCAGATGAAAACTCGCGAGGAAGTCAGGGGTTTAGGTTTTAGGCTAGTCCGTGGTCTTTCCAGCTTTGAAGCCCGGGCAATCGCCCTTATTGTCCTTCTCCTGCTGGTCTTTCCCGACATGTCACGCGCGGAACCCGGGAACAATGTATCAGTGGAAATCTTCTCCGGCAATCGGACAATCAGGGGAGGAACACTCAAAATAACTGCCGTTGTAAACGGGACGGGGAATGTCACACTGAACTGGTTGTTGCCTGCCGGGTTCGAACCCATGAACGGGACGGAGAGCACCTGCACAATGCCGTGCAACCGGACGATAATCGTGCGGGTAAATGGGTCGATTGACCCGGGGACCTACGAGGTGGGGGTGGAGGTAAGTGCGTAGGGCTCAGATGCAGGTGATAGCTGCCATTCTCCTCGCAATGGTCACCGCCACCACCGTCGTTGCCATAAATGAAACAATAAACTACACCGATAACCTGACCCAGATCATCCCCATAATCCCAAAGAAGCAAGCCTTCACCACTGTGGAGGTCTGGGCCAATACAAGCATAGATCTGGACGGGAGCGTGCTGTGGCTGCTCCTTGATAACGGCACGGCTGTTCCAAACGCCACGCTTGAAGTAAATTATTCCATGGGCAACCTGACAGGGCATCTTGTTGTTTTGTCAGGAATGCCGCTACTGTTGGAACCTGGAAAATATTCCATCAACGCCAGCTTTGCTGGCGGAAAATTCATGATGCCAAGCTCTGGTAGTTTCGATGTTGAAATACTGAATGTCACAGAAGTCAATACGACCGAGCCCGAACCACAACTGAAAGAAACTGTCGAGCCGGAGGTCAATAAGACCGTCGAGGAACCCGCCGACAGGAAAATTAATGAAACCACAGTCACTTGCCAAAACAGAACGTACACAGTTATGAACCTCGTGTCTTCTGAAGGAAAAATAGAAATAATGCTCCGGATGGAGAATGGAACCGTAGTTCCGTATCAGCCCGTTTCTCTGGAAAACTTCACAAACCAGACCAACCCTGAAGGGCTGGTCCGTTTCCCTTTCGTTGAAACCGGCACGTGCACCTTTGAAGGCAACGAATCTCTGTGTCTTAACCCTTCGGAGCTCTCCTTTGATCTGTCGGAAACTGTCGAGACTCCAACAGTTGAGAAGAAAAAGGTAAATGTCCAGGTGGGGCAAGAAATTCAGGGGGGGGGCAGATGGAAAAAAGAAGTCATCCTAAATAACACGGGCTCCAGAAAAACACAGTTTCATTTGGAAGTCCCGGTCCCTACTAATGCCGAGGACTTCAAGCTCTTTGAAGTCATTGAGGTCGCTCCGAGTGGCGTCGTGTTCCCGCAGGGGGTGCGTGAGGTCAGAATTCCCTTGAACCAAGAATTTTCTCTAGTCAACAGCTCAGTAATTTTGGATGTCAGCCTAAAACCGAACCATGTCAAAAAGATTGAAGTCGAATACAAAACCCCGGTCCTGGAGGGAATGGAAGCCCGGGGCGTTTCAAAGGGCCTGCAGTCTTTGGACCAAGACAATAAGTTTATACAAATCAAAAGGGTTGACTTCCCCGAAAAAATCAACGTGTCCGAGGACTTCACCATAGCCGTCTATGTTTCCTCAAAGAGTGGCAAGTTAAAGAACGTGAACCTCACCCTCCAGCCACCACCGGAAGTAACCCTGCTTGAAAAGACCGAGGAATGTCCATACCTTGACTGCCGGGGCATGGGAGTGAAGAAGTGGGCACCCGAAATCCTTGAGGATGAACCGGCAGTAGTCACTTGGAAAGCCGTCGCGAGTGCGCCGGGCAATTTCAGCTTTTTGGTGACAGTAGAAAACAAGAACTCTGAGTTTTCTAAAGTATTCACACTGGAGGTTGAAGACCCGGAACCTGGAATAACCGAAGTGGTGTCCTATGACCCCGAAACCGACACCATACATTTGGTAGGCGATGGGAACAGGTGCACCGAGGCAGATCCGTGCACCCTGCAGGACATCTATAAAGCTGACCAGGTAAACGGGTGGAACAGAATAATCAACCTCGACAGCTATTATAGCTTCAGCGCCGGGCTGGTGGTGGGCGACGGCGTCCACGAGACCTGGCTCAAACTTGACATGGACCAGCTGACCATCAGGAAGCCCTGGGTGATAAGGAATGGTGCGACGCTGTGGTCGGGCGAACTGGTGGATGGGAAAGCCGTTAGAGGGGCATTAATACAGACCGACGTTTCAGCAGACGACGAAATTGGCGAGAACCTGGCCATGCTCGTGGAGGAGGGTGGAAAACTGGTTTTCTATGACACAACATACAAAGTGTTCGCTGTCACAGCAGAAAACAATTTCAAAGCTGAGAAGGGTTCGGTTGTCCTGCTGGACAGGTCAAGCTTCCAGAGGGCCTATGATGACTTCAAGGTCACCACTGTCATTCACCCGTCTGACATATATGTAAAAAACACAATACTCGGAACAGGGGTAATCAGGAAGTGCTTGGGGGAAGGGTGTCCTTATTTCATCATGTATGAAAACAAGACTTCAGAGGAGGACGGCATACTGCTCCTCGATGACCACGCCTCACCGGAAGCAGGGGAAAACTGGACTGTCAGGTTCGTGACGGGCGGAGAGAACGACCTTGTGATAAGCGTTGTCGAAACGGACCCCTCAGAAGTGGTTTTCATGGAACTGAAGTGCGGTTATGAAACCAGGGATGCGCAGTACGATGGTAAATCCGTCTACGCGCCTGGCTGGCACTGTGACAAGGTCGGGTCGGTAACCTTCAACGTCCTGGTTGAGGGGAAGCACGTCCTCGAGTTCCAGTACGGGAATTACACGGAACGCTCCTACAACACAAACTACAAGAACCTCTGTTTTTTTACTTCCGGTTCGCAGTGGTACAGCGGGACCGTCTACATAAGGGGCAACCCGAACACGCCCTGCTGTAACAGCGAGGCCAACGCCTGTGACTTCACAGACTATGACGATAGCATGCCCTCCAACTTCAAGCTCCAGAAAGTGGACAACTACATATACCAGTTGGCACGGACCGTGCTCGGGAACGACATCGCCGAGACCTGGTTCGAGACATACAACGAAATCGTCCGCATGGACTTCTGGTGGAACGTGAGCGAGAACGCCCACCTCAAGCTCGGGGTGCTCGCGGAAGGCGGGCCCGAAAGGGGGACAGTGTGGAATGCCTATGACCCGGACCCATATGCTGACTCTAACATCTGTGACCAGGCCAGGTTATGTGTCTGGGACAGCGACTCGACCGACGGCGTGCCAGGCGGCCACCTGATGCTCTATGACTCGAGATATCAGGTCTATGACCCGGACAGCAGGGCCAACATAGACGCGGGGTCCACGAGTTCAGGCATCTCTTCGGGTGGCAACGGGACGCAAAGCGTGGAGATAAACAGGTTCACTGCCCAGAGGTATGCCAAGCACTACAATTACCTGATAGTTTACCTGCCCGGAAATTCCAGCGTGTATGACTATGCCTTCTACAACGGCAGGTATGGTGTGGAGATAAGCGGCGTATCTCAGAGTCCCTGGGAGGACCTGACGATACACGACGCCTGCGCGGGGATAAGGATTTGCTATGCCAACGGTAGGGTCAGGGGCTACAAAGCCTACAACAACTACCTCGACGTGAGGCTGGGATACCACAACCTTTACCTGATAGACTCTGAAATAAATGAAAGCCTGCTTTACGGGAACAGCAACTGCCCGGACAGTTACAGGGATGCGTGGGACACCTGCGGTTCGGGGACTTCGCCGGGAGGAACGCTGGCAGACAGGTACCTCGTCCTTCAGAACTCCTACAATGTCAAGATAATAGACGAGTCGGGGTCTGGCGAACCAAACGTTTCCATAGTTGGTCTCGATGTGAGGGGTGACGAGGTGGTCAACAAGCTGACCTACTCCAACGGAACCATACCTGAAGAGATTATGGACTACAGGAAATACTGGACGCAGACATCCAACCCGTCCACACCCGTTTACCTTAACAGGGCCACATACACGCCGCACACTTTCTACTACAGGAAGTACGGGAAGCAGTTCATCAAGGGTGTGGCCTCATTCGACGAGCCAATAAGCCTGACGCAGCAGCTGATGAACAACCCCTACGTGACGTTGAATGAGTCAGCGGCCAAGGCCCAGACGGGGATCATATACGTCCCGCCGGTCAAGGTCACATACAGCGAGGGTGAAATAGAAGCCAGTGGAACCGGCGCGGAGATAACGCTGGACAATACTCCTGTCTCCAAGTCGCAGTACCTCGCCTTTTTTGATGAGGACTGGCCCGTGGAAGACACCTACACTTACCAGCAGTCGCGCGTAATACCACCCGGAAATTATACGGTTAACTATGGCAACGGGACTGTGAACTTCACCTCAGCCCATGCGAACACCAACATCAGGGCAGTGTATTCCTATGGTGGAAACATAAGCATAATCGGAAGCAAGAGTCCGAGCAACGTCTATGATTATATGCAGGCTAACTTGTCGCTGGACTTCATCACCGTGGACGGGGACACCTACATTTCGTATGTCGACCTGATATTGGGGAACTCCACCGACGGAGGCGTGCTTAACTCGACGGACGAGGACAAAAAGATAAACATCATGCAGGGCTATGGATTCTCGGCGACTTCCAAAAACGGCACGCTTATCAATATACTATCGGACGACTGGAGGTTCCGCTGGTTCCAGGACAACGGCACCCTGTTCCGCAAGTATACGCTTGATGTCACGGTAAGGGACCAGGACGGGAAACCGGTGGAGAACGCAACAGTAAAGCTCGTGGATAAATATGGAACCACCGTCTTCGAAATCAACACCTCCTCGGACGGCAGCATTCCGTTGCAGGAAGTGACTTATGCCTGGTACAACATGAACACAAACAGAACTTTTTCACCTTTCACCCTGACAGTTGAAAAGGACCCCTACAACCCGTTCACTGCCTCACTGGACATGGACAGGAAGACTGAAATTACCGCTCCGCTGTCGGTCCCGTGCAACCCCGACTTGGACTATAAGTATGAAGTTCAGTCGGGAGACAACGAGAAAACCAACAGGAGTGCGGACGCCGAGAACCTGACGCTTTCGGTGCTGGTCAAGTATGCCAGCAACTCCTTCACCACAGACGACCAGGAGGAGGGTGAAATCCAGAAAACGGCGCAGACTGGCGATGCTGAGACTAGCACGAGCTGGACCACTTATGAAGACGTTACCGACAAGGAGCTGAGCAACGTGTCGGCCTTGGAAGTTACCGTCAACGTTTCCTACTACAACAACTCCGGCTCGACTCAGAACGGGAACAGTGACCCGGACCTCCAGTTGGAGATTTACAACGGAACCGACTGGCTGCACATAGGCAACTTCAGCGTCACAGGAAACGGGACTTACAGTCTCAACACAACCGAGCAGACTATACTGGACGCTTGGAACGGCACCCAGACGACGAACAGAGATGTGAAAATACGCGGCATAAACTTTGACTACAACAGCGGCTCGGCTTACGACCAGATAAACTGGACAGGATTGTGGGTAAAAATAAACTACGGTGCGGAGACCCCTGTTGGCCCGGGGCACACGGTCACTATGTATATCTCAAAGGTCGGAACTGGTGAAGGAGCTACCTGGGATTCAGGGCATGTCCTGACCACAGATGCCTCCAGCATCGTCAGCTACAACTTCACCGCTGAATGCGACAATGAGAGCACGCCAAATGTCGACGAGGAGTATGAGGTTGGGCCGCACAACTGGTACGTCATAATAACCACGGAGGATGACCCCAACCTGTGCCAGGATGATTCGTCTGAAAACTATGACTTCAATGTCACGGGCACGCTCATCAATACCATAGTGTTTCCCGATGGGATGCAAAATTACACGAGCTGGGACACGGTGCTCCTTCAGGGATATGTAAACAACTACTGTGGCGAACCAATAACGACGGACACGAGCAATATATGGTTTAACCTCACTACGGGAGGTTATAATGCGTCCTGCACATCCATAACCAGAAGCGGCGCCAACGTTTACTACTGCAACTGGAATCCCACACAGGAAACGGCCCCGGGATGGTACAACGTATCAATGCACTCCGCAGCGAACAATTACTGGCCGAATGATACCATCAAGACCCCTCCCAACACATTCTACCTCGAAACGGAACCGGAACTTTATGACGCCAACGTCACACCCCGGAACGATGTGTGGAATGCACCTTTCAACTTTACGCTCAAAGTCAAGGACAACCTCAATGACTTCGTGAACGTCACTTTGCAGACGCAGGTCATTGGCGGTTCTTGGGCGACCATCGGATATCGCAATTGCACCAGCTGCAGCAACAACACCAACAATTACACCCTGCTATATTGGGACAACGTCACTTATCCCTGCTCGGGATATGCAGGCAACTACATGAAGTTCCAGATGATTGCGACGGACAATGAGAGCAACACGGTTTACACCAGTATCCTGAACCCCGGTGACTATGCGGGAAACGACGACCAGTTTTACATAGGGAAACACAACATACGAATTGATTACGTTTCTGGCAATGAAAGCCAGGCCTCGACAAGTTCCCCAGCAACATTCATACTCAGAGGATACGACTATGACTCGGAAACTTACAATCTTTCTGATGCACTGACGCTGACCTTCAATGTGACAACCGATGGTGAGGGAGGAACATACAAGACGGTGGGAACGGCCACCTCTAATTCCACGGGCTACGTGAAATATATTTTCACTCCTGACGTTGAATTCCAGGAGGGCACGCAGGACTGGAAAGGCTTCGTGGACGTGACGGAGACGTGCTACAATTTCAACGAGAGCGAGACACTCAAGGTTGACGTCATACCCCCCCGGTACATCTTCCTGGAAAACGAAAGCGTTTACCCCGACCCTGGCGAATGGGGTGGGCAGTTCAATTTCAACGTGACTTCCAAGACCAGCTCGCCGTATCTGGTCAACTTCTCGCTGCATGTCAGTAATTCCACCAACGGACCCTGGACTGTGATAAACTGGACAGTCCAAAACGTGACCAACGTCTGGAAAACCATCAACTTCACATGGGACACTTCCTGCGATGATGTGGGAACCAGATATTTCAGAATTGGAGCAAACGACAATAACGGAACAACCAACCAGACAGCCATAAATTCCTTCGTTGTCGAGAAGGACACCCTGCTGCTGGAATACATAAGCGGGAACGGAACCGAGACCCGCAGAACCAAGGACAAGGCACTACTAATAGTCAGGACCACGGACGCCAATGGAACCCTTGTTTCTGGACTGGATGTTACCTTCTACGTGACCATTGACGGCTCGACCTGGGACTCCGGGACTACGAACCAGACCAACTCAAGCGGGTATGCGACCTACCACTTCCTCGCGGGGTGCTCACCAAAGTACCAAGTAGGCAACCAAAAATGGAGGGCGGTGGTGTCGGGGCATTCGTGTTATAAGGACAACACCACCACCACATTCTGGAACCTGACCGTGAACGTCACGGGAGACATAGTGCTCGAGTTCAAGAAACCGGACGGAACCTTCAATTACACTCAGGGACAGCCAGTTCCATTTTTGGGAGCCACCTGGGACGATTGTAACGACTCGGTTACAACCAATGTCAGCTTTTACACCAATGGCTCGCAGGTGTTTTCCTGCAGCCCGGTGGGGAAAGTGGGAGCCAACTCGTATGACTGTTACTGGAAAACCTCAATGTCAACGCCAAAAGGCTGGTACAACACCAGCATGAACGCTTCGACTTTCAATTATTATCCCAATCAAACCTTCAACAACTGGAACCCTGGGGTGTTTTACCTTCTGCCAATTTATGAACTCAAAAACGCGAGTGTGCAACCGACCGAAACTGGTTGGGGTTACAGGAACTTCAACTTTTCAGTAATCGCGAGCAGCGGGGACACCGACCCGAATAATGTTACCCTACTAATGCACAAAGGATCTCCCACGGCATTCAGTGAGTGTACGGACTGCGAAAACGGAACCATAAAAGAGTGTACCTACCCAGACTGCCAGAATACCACCAAGTGGTGGATTAAAAATTTCACATATGATGATATCGGCACCTGGTTCTACAAGTTTGAGCTAGGAAATGAGGACACGGACGGAACCGACAGTTTCACCCTGACCAAGGATAATGTCACAATAGAATACTATCTCGGGAATGACAGCACGGCTGACCCGACCACAGCAGTAAACCTCAGTGTGGAATTGTATGACTATGTCGCCCAGACATACAACATGACTCCAAGTGTAAAGGTCGAATTCGAACTGCTTCACCAAGACTATCCAGGAGGAACCCGGTCACTAGGATATGCTTATACAAATGAAACGGGCCATGCTCGGATAGAATTTCTGCCAAATTGTGAGTACGTAGGTGGCGCACAGAAGTGGCATGCGTTCGTTGCCACCGATGACCCGGCATACGCCTACAATGTGAGTGAAAACTTCACAATCACACTCACGCTCACCGGTTGCGCCGCAACTCCCTCAATCTATTCCCACGATGAACCCACAGAGGCATTTCAGTATCGCAATTTCACTGTAAGTGCTGTCACGACCAGTTATAATTCGGATTCCGATGGCGTCTATGCCGAGCTTATTGCACCCTCCAGCTGGGTGATAAAGGACCGTATCAAGTATTTGGGAGTTGTGACGACAAGCTCTTCTGTCCCGGTATTCTGGAAAATAAATGCCACAACACCCGGGAAGTATAATATCACCATCAAACTCAACAACAGCGGGGGTGTGGAGGACCGTGAGAACATCACCGTCTATGTCTACAACAGCATTTACGACACCCCTCAGAGTTACTGGGAAGTTGGGGCAGGACAAAATGCCACGATCAGGTTCGCCTGTGAAGCGGGTGACTACAGGTTCTCAAGATACGAGTTGACCCTGAACGCAACAGATGCAAACGTCAGGTTCTATGCATACAACAAGACGGACCATGTCGATATTAACTTCATCCATGTTTCTTCAGAGAAAAACATCACCCTAAACATACTTGCAAACCAAACCACCGTTGATGAAACGGGAAATTGCTCCTTAATTGTCCAAAACCTTGGCCAGTCCACCCTTAACGTCACTTCCGCAAAGTTGCTGGCATACACAGTTCAAAAGGCCGAAGTGATAAGCATAGCCCCGGAAATAGGTGGCGCAGAAACTTACAGCCTTGATAGTTCTGATGGGCTGCTTAATGTCTCTGTAACAATCTACAATTCCAATGACACTGCAATTACTGGAACGCTGTGGCTCAACATAACCAACTCGACAAGCACCTTGAACTACTCGTCGCAATCAGTCAATGTGCCTGCAAACACAATGAGCACATATAACTTCCCGAACATAAACACAAGTTCCTGGCCAGATGGAAACTATAACATCATTGCCTCACTTGAGGGGGACTTCGGACACCAGAGAACAGAACAGATAACGAAGCGAAACTTGAACTATTCAAGTTATCATATTAATTATACCTGCCCGTCCACAACAGAACATATTTATCTCAATCTTTACAATAACTACTTCGACAACGTCAGCTACAACGTTAGTGCAACCGCTCCCGCAAACTGGAATGTATCTCCTTCCTACCAGAAAGTTTTACTGACAAGAGGGAGATCCTCCAGACTCGTGTTCGAAGTTAATTCCTCCAGTTCCTCTGAGAATGTCACCGTGAACCTGACAATCAAATATTCCCTGCCGCAAGGTACCTATTCAAGAAAGGTCGTGCTGAACTTCCAGAACGATGCGCAGCCAATAATAGAAATCCATCGCGAGACCCCAAGGTATCGCTCGCCCTCTAAGGTCTTTGAGTCCGCACTGATAATCAGGAATAAGGGATGTGCAGATTCCAGTGGGGTTGAGATTCTCGAAAGCATAACATCTGGATGGACACCTGCAAACCCAAGTCTGGAAGGAGGAATCGAGCTCCTGTCCTCATCAGTGGACCTCGAGAACAACAACATTCAAGCGAGTCTTGGAACCATAAAGCCGGATGAATATGCAGTGCTGAACTACCAGGTCAAGGCACCACCAAACCCCGATGAAATCGGAACCGTACGCTGGAACATAAGCTTTGATGGCCGTGAGCTAAAGGAAGAAGAACCATTCGAGATGCGGACTGCAAGCTACCCTGATGAGAGTCACCTCGAATTTGATGTTATATCGAACCAGTATGAAGAGTATCCGTGGCCCGAGACTCGCAGTCTGCAACTAAACACCCCTTACAACATTACCTTAACAGTTACAAACATTGGAGAGGTGGCGGCGAACAACTGGACCATAGTCGCAACCATCCCCAACACCTGCAACATAACCCATGTCTATCAGAACGGGAGCAAGAGCGGGCAGCAGGTAACGTGGAATCTCACAGCACTCCCATCAAGAGCAAAGACGTACTTCAACTTCACACTCAACTGCTCAACTACTGGAGATGTAAGCTTCTGGGTAAATGCAAGCAGGGACACACGAAACTCAACCTATTATTCGGAATCCCCGTCATATTCCTGTTCCGGGGAAGAATGCACATTTGATGTTAATCACCCGTTCCAGAACCCCGGGATGCCATACCAGAAGCTCAACAACATAAGCTTCCAAGTAAACACAAAAGCAACCACCCAGAATATAACAGTAGCTGAATTCGGAATCTGGATAGAGGACGACCTGGGCAATTACCTGCCAGTCCTGCAAATTCAAAACTTAAGCACAATGGACCTCAACAGCACGATCATTTATTACCCGCAGTCCTTCGAGAGTACTTCGAGATACCTCAAGCTTTTTGCCCACACTGACGGCGAAAAAGATAGAAATGCGGAGATAAAGTTGCTAAAGCTGAACTACAGCTGGGATTATGGAAAAACCTTTAAGGAGAGTCAGAAGCTCTACATCAACAGTAAAATTTACTATTTCACACCCCTCCTTGAAAATGCAACCCTTTACATTGAGGGTAATTCTTCACGGACGACCGGAGGGTGGGGAGAAAAATACAATTTCTCCGTGATGACAAAAGACAGGTTCGGCCGAAATGTGACCGTCTATGCATGGCACCGCTCTGGCCTCAACTGGCAGTTAATCGGGAATCAGTCAGTACCATATGCATCCAACTGGGTCCGGGTGAATTTCAGCTGGACCTACCAGCCGGATGACATGGGTGGGTGGGAATTCAAGTTCAATGCCTCAAATGCCGATGGGAACAGCGAACTCTACGGGCACACATACACCATTGAAAGAAACGATGTTGAACTTCTCAATATCACACCCGAATGGGAAATGATAGTCAACCGAAGCCAGCCTTACAACTTCACATTCAGAGTAAATGACACTGACAACAGAAGCTGGGGTGTGCTCCTTCAGTACCAGGAGGCATACATCGAGATAAGCGAACATGGCAGTAATTCGTCCTACTTGCTATTTTTCTCAGACCCTGTAATAGATTCCGATGGGTACTCAAAGGTGTTGATGGAACCCACAGGAGTAAAGTGGTGCCGGAGCTCCTTCTATCTTGGACCAAACTACTGGAAGGCCACTGTAAAGAACGCACAGTACTATAAGGATGCTTACCTGCAACCACCACCGGACAACGCCCTCAGATTCACACTTTATGGCCAGCTAAACAACACGATGCTCAAGCCCGATTCCTCGACAAACTTCACAAAGGACTCCCAGATAGAACTGGAGGGAACAATAAGTGATGATTGCTCAAACACAATAACGGATGCAATAGTGTATTTCAAACTTGAACACAACACGTACTCCGAGACAGTTCAGGTGTATTATAACGGGGAGAAAGGAACCTACTACACGACTCACGTGATGGACGCATCAGCCCCACTTGGGTGGTACAACGTGACCATGATTTCAAACAAGACATACTATTGGAATGGCACAAAGTTCCTGGAAAATGCATTCTTCCTGGCAAGTGTTCCGAATGTTGATGCACCGTCGGTGAGTCCAACAACAGGCGGCTGGGGCAAGAGCCCATTCAACTTTACTGCAAATATCACCGACACCGACGGCAATCCTGTAAATATTTCCTTCTGGCTCCAAAAACCGAGCGGGGAGTGGTTCTTGAACGACACAGACACCTGCACCAGCTGCAACAACTACCAGACGCTGTTCCAATACTGGTTCAATTACAGCCAGGTCGGAGAATGGAACTTCTCAATCAATGTGTCGGACAGTTCCGGATTTTCTAACAGCTCTGGCATTATAGGGTTCAAAGTCGAAAGGGATACACTGATATTTACAGATGTCATCGGGAATGAAAGTGAGGTCAACAGATCCTCCGGAACAACTTTATTGGCTGTCAGGCTCTATGATCAGGACCTCCAGCAATACACAACAAATCCAAACGAGACCACAGAGTTTTTCACTTTTGTCCATAATGGCTCTCTGTGGAGAGAGGAAACTGAGTTGAAAAACGCCACGCACTATTATTTAGATTTTAATCCCACCTGCAATTACAGCGCCGGTCGCGTTAATTGGAAAACCAACATCAGTAACTCCGAAGCCTACAAGGACGCCCAAAGCGAGCTGTTCTTTGTAAAAATTATTGGGGACCTATTCGCTTCGATAATTGATCCAAGCGGGGTGAATTTCACACGTGGGGAACAGATAAACATAACAGGTAATGTTACGGATGACTGTAACCAGAACGTGACAGGGGCTAATGTAAGGTTCATAATTGAAGGTGCGGGCGGACCATATTACTGCCCGCAAAGTGGCTGGGCAAACGACGCTGGAAATGGCACATATAACTGCACCATCAGCAGCCAGGGCATGGGCGGGTGGTACAACCTGACGATGGAAGCCGGCAAGGTTTACCACAACAATTATTCTACCAAGATTGTGAACGCCTTCTATGTGAAGAGTCCGCCTGAATTCTATAATATTCAGGTCACCCCGGAAGCGGATGGCTGGTCACTGCAGAGGGTCTTCAAGCTAAATGTGACCGATCCAGGGGACAATGACACAATTTACTTGTGGCAAAGAAACTCCGATGTGCAGCAGGGCTGGGAACTCGTAGGCACGAAGTACTGCTATGACTGTTCAAACACCACAGTGAACTTCACGGTGAATTACACGTGCTCGGATGTGAGTGCAGTCCAGTGGGAATTCAAGCTCAACGCCACAGACACAGAAGGGTCAATATATGAAAGTCAGGCAGGGGATTTCCTCACAGACGACAAGTTCACCGTGGAAAAAGATGATGTGTCCTTCATATTGCAGGGAGGAAACGACACCACCGCCACCAAATCCAGCTACACCACCTTCAGGGTGCTTGTAAACGATACAGACCTTGGGTCACCCGTCAGCTCACCAGCAGCAAATATCCGCATCTATATGACGCTCAACAACAGTGATATATGGCTCACGGAAGCCAGCATGGTTGAAACAAACTCCACCGGAAGCATAAACCAGCAGGTTTATGCGAGCTGCAAGTATGACCCCGGGTGGCAGAAGTGGCGCGTGGCCGCCGAGACGGGGGATAGCTGCTACAAGTCAGGATATTCAGACAACTGGACCGTTTTCCTTGGGATGCTCTGCCCGGAATTCAACATTACAGCCATTTATGCACCAAGTGAGGTATTTCAGCACAGGGCCTTTGGGTTCAACGCCACCCTGCGTGTCAAGGACCGCAACGCCACCGGAACCAATATCACATTATTCACACCGTGGAATGAAAGTCCCAGCAGGGTGCGCTTCCTCGGAAAGATTGAAGCGGAACTCGGAGAGGAGGTCTTCAGGTATGTCCACTGGAGTGTAAATGTCACAAACATAACTGACTATATGTTCCAGCCTGATCTCAACGTCACGGCGAACACCACAGATGACATTCCGCCGCCGAATTTCTACAGCACCAACACCTCCCTGAATGTAACACCGTGGGAGCACAGGAACCTGGGATGCCCATATAACGCGGAAAATGTAATCACAAAGGAGGACGCCTCCGGGAAACTGTGCGGACTGAACGGCACAGTCGGGGAAGACTTCGACAATGAGTCCGTGGAAGCAAGGATTGACCCCGGTGAAAAGATAACACTGGTATGGGATTGCGGCTCCGCAGAAATCCGGGCTGCACAGTTCGATGTGTACTGGGAAGGACTAAACGGGACCACCAGCGTGATTGTTGAAACCTACAACGGAGCTTGGCTACCAACACTATCCCAGATAGAGGTGCCGGAAAACCTGTCACACAGGACAATCAGGACAATTGACATGCAAATATTCAACAAAGGGGATTGCGGAATCAACCTTGCAAATGTGGGTGACATCCCGCTGCTTATAGACCATATAGTTGGGGAATCCTACTTGCAGGTCAAAGAAAGAATATCTGACATAGACTTCCTGCGGCCTCCAGGAAACGGCATCATCACATTCGCCGTCAGCATCATGAACCCGTTCAACAGGACGCAGAACAACTCGATACTTTGGCTGAACGTCACCGATCCAAGCACGGGAATATCATACTACACGAACCAGACGGGATTGAACATAACGGAATATGAAAACCTCTCCGTTGAGTTTCCATCGAATTCCAGCGCATTTCCGCAGGGAAGGCTCAGAGCAACTGCAATTCTCGAGCTCGGGGAGACTCAAGAAAACTACACCCGTCAAGAGCTGTTCTTCAACAGGGACGCCCAGACTTACATCTGGTACAACCCGAGGACCTGCCTGGGACAGTCAGAAACACTCGACGTTGAAATAGACAATGTTCAGGAAGATGACCGGAAGGAAGTCAACATATCCGTTTCAGTTCCCACGGGCTGGTCCGTCTCTCCAGCATACCGGAAAACTGTTGTCGTTTCCAGCGAGGACGAGCTGCACAACACGTTCAACATAACGCCGCCGGGCTATGCCGAAAACATAACGGCCAACATATCAGTCAGCTTCGTGTATCCCGGCCTGGGTTACAATCTGACAAGAACCTACCAGGTAAACATATCAAATGACAACCACTCAGTCCTGGAGGTCATAAGGGAAACCCCGACCACAGTCTCCCCGGGAAGCGTGTTCGAGTCCGCTTTGGTCATCCACAACAAGGGCTGCATCCCGATAAACGGGACAATAACACTCAAGGAGTCACTCACACCCGGGTGGACCCCCGCCAACCCATCAGCCAGAGGAGAACCCCAACCCATAGACACAGACGTGGACCTTGAGAACAATGAATTGACCTGGACCCTCCCGAGCCTCGAAGTGGGAGAATATGCAATAGCAACCTACCAGGTCAAAGCACCTCCACTCACAGGGGAAACCGGGAATGCCAGATGGAACCTGAACTACGAGGATGTGGGGTGGCAGGAAGCAAGAGCATTCAGCGAGTTGCGGACCAGCAACTACACCGGGGAAAGTCACATGCAGCTTGACCTGGTGGTGTGGCAGAGACCGGAGTTTCCCTGGGAAGAGGCAAGGAGCTTCATGCCGAACTACACATACAATATGAGTGTTGTGGCACGCAACGTCGGGGACATAGAAGCTAACAATTGGACCATCTTCCTCCAGGTCCCCAGCACCTGCAACGTGACGAAGGTCTGGGAAGGTTCAGAAAATAATGGACTGCTGTCCTGGAACCTGAGTGGAGGGCTGGCTGAAAGGGAAGATGCTTATTTCAACTTCACGTTGAACTGCACAACCCTTGGAACCATCATTTTCAAGCCATACGCCCAGAATAACACCACCAGCTATGTTTCCTATGAGGACCACCCGGGGTACACCTGCTCAGGAGCCATCTGCGACAAGGTGCAGAGCCACAGCCTTCAGGAGCCCGGCGAGCCATACCAGAGGATGTTCTCCGGCGGGATAAACTTCACTTTCAACTCCTCCGGCGAAAATGTGAGCATATCCGAGCTTTCCATAAAATACATGGAAACCCAGGACGACCCCGAACCCGTGCTGTTCTTTGAAAACTATTCGCTCGGAAAAGCTTCGCTCAGCGCCTCCACAAACTACTACCTGTCCGATGAACAGGGCTGGGGTTTCACAACACCGGAACGCTTCCTGAAGCTCCACAGCTACGCGACAGCACTAAACGGGGCAAACACCACCCTGAACATCACAGAGATAAGATATACCTGGAAATATGGTATGCTCTTCAATGAAAGTCAAAATGCATTCACCAGGCTGAAAATATACGAGTATGTTCCCCTGATGGAAAATGCCACACTCTACATAAATGGAAACAGCAGCAGGACAACAGGGGGCTGGGGAGAAAACTTCACCCATTCACTCTGGGTAAGGGATCGCTTCGGGAGGAATGTATCGGTGTATTTCTGGCACAGGATTGTGGGCAATGAATGGGTGCTCGTGGACAACAGCACCTGTGCCTCCTGCGGAAGCTGGACCCAGATGAATTTCAGCTACAACTACCAGCCGGATGACATAAACACCTGGGAATTCAAGTTCAACGCCACGAACGATGACGGGAACAACAGCCTTGAAGGTTTTGTATATGTTGTCGAGAGGGACGACGTCATCCTGAACTTAAACAAGCCGGAGAATTATGAAATTGTAAACAGGAGCGGATCATATACATTCTCCACGCGGATATATGACACAGATAATCAGACATACCCGGATGGAACAATAGGAAAAATCTTTGTGTCAATATTCGACCAGAAAAACTTTGAAGACTCACCACCGCCGCTATCCGCATCGGATGGCTGGCTGAACCGCACCGTAACCAATGATGACTGGTGCTCAAATGAAGGATGGTACTATCTGGGGAACCATAGCTGGTATACCGCCACCACAGGGGACCAGTACATAAAGGACAACTCCAGCGCCGTAAGGAATTTCACCCTGATGGGAACCCTCAGTAACACAATCACCGAGTTGATAGGGGAAAACGTGAGCAAAGAATACAACTCAACTGTAATAATAGAAGGGAATGTAACAACTGATTGTGGCGTGACTGTCACTTCACCAACCGCGAAGTTTAACCTCACCAATGGCCAGTATTACTGGGAGTGCACGGGGACTCCTGTCGGCAATACCTACCAATGCAACTTCCCAACATCTTCCGCACCCTATGGGTGGTATAACATAACAATGCTTTCAAATCAGAGCCTTTATTGGGATGGATTTGCACAGCAAGTTGCTTCATTTTATCTGGCGAGCGTGCCGGATGTGAATGCAAGTGTTGACAACCTCGAGGCTCCCTGGGGGAAGAGCCCGTTCAATTTCACGTCATATGTCACGGACCAGGACAATGATACGGTGACCATCAGGTTCTGGCTCAAGAAAGGTTCAGGATCCTGGGACAATGAACACACAGACACCAAATCAAACACCAGCAACTATCTCACATATTACGAACGCACATTCACCTGCCCCGGCCCAAATGACGTTGGCACGTGGTACTTCAAAGTCAACGCAACAGATACGTCCGGCTACTGGAACGAAACCTCAATTATTCAGTTCAACGTCACCAAAGAGCCAATCTGGGTGATGCACTACCTCGGCGATGGAAAAACAATCAACAGGAGCGATAACGAACCGGATACCCAAACACGGCTGGCCGTCAGGCTTTATGACTACATTCTCAACACCAACCGCACAGATCTACTGGATTCAAATGTGCTCTTCTGGGTAAATGGCACATCATTCGTATCAACTCTGAACAGCAGTGGTAAAAACTACTACCACGACTACAAACCGACCTGCTCATTCCCGGCAGGAAATCTCAGCTGGAAAGCCAATTTCTCGGGGGAATCCTGCTATGCTGACAATTCGAGTGTTAACTTTAATATTGTTGTGATGGGGACTCTCAATGGCAGCCTCATCGTGCCAGACGGCAATACCAACTATTCGCAAGGCGAACTCTTCAACATCACCCTCAACTTGACAGACGACTGCAATCAGACCATTGGGGATGCAGATGTGTGGTTTAACCTCACAAATACAAGAACGGGTGACTGGTATAGGTGCCCATCAAGTGGCTACGCACAATTCAACGGCACTTACTATCTATGCGAAGTCAATACTTCCGAATTCAAGGGCGGCTGGTTTGACATATATGTGAATGCAACAAGGCAGTATCACTGGTCATACATCAAAAACTATCAAAATATCTATTTCCAGATAACGCCCGTTACTTTGAGTTCGCCACAACACAGCGCTCCGGGTGATGGCGGGTGGGGTGAGAACCACAGCTTCTCTGTGATAGTGGACCACTATGCGGATGTCCAGGTGTGCCTACTGGAAGACCTCGGAAGTGGATGGGAAATAACAGAGTGCAAGTCAATCCCGCAACCAACCAACCAGCAGGTCTTCTTCTACAGGACATACGACTGTGGGCCCGCGAGCAGCTTCGTTTCATATAAATTCAATGCAAGTGAACCGGGAGTGCCAAGCACGCTCTCAAACACAACATCACAGAACCATTTCATCCAGAAGGATGACGTCCAGATTGTATACATAAAGGGCAATGAAAGCACGGTCAACAGGAGCAGTGGATACACCCCCTTCATCCTCCTGATAAACGACACAGACAAAGGAGAACCCGCTCCGTATGTCCAGAGCTATGATTCCCCAAGGGTCAGGTTCTTCGTCCACAATGGAACAACTTACCTTGAGGATGGAAGCAACGTGACAAACTCATCAGGTTATGTGGAATACAGATTCAACCCGAGTTGCAGCTATGAGAGAGGTAGGGCAACCTGGTACGGATCAACAACCCTTGATGCCTGTTACAAAGCCGAGAACTCAGGCACCTACAACGTCACAATCCTGGCGGACATTGCACCGAACATAACCTATCCAAATGGCGAAACTTTCTACAGGCTGGCTTCTCTGGTGATAAACATAACAGTTGAATACAAAGACGAATGTGGATTGCATTACCTGAATGCAAGTGCTAACTACACCCTGATAAGCAGAGGGTTCGGAACCCACTATAACTGCACAAGCATAGATGACTACGAAAATGGCACTCAAATCTGCCATTTCGATGCGTCGTTTGCGGATCAGGGATACTATGATGTGAACATCACTGCATGGGGTGTTGAATACCACAACAATGCCACTTATCGGAAGAACAAGACATTCAACCTCATACAACTGTGGAAGCCACCAGTCCTCCAGAATGAGACAGTGACTCCTGAGCAGGATGGAGGTTGGGGAGAAAACTTCACGTTCTCCGTGAATGTAAGTGATGAGAACGCTGAAGACGTGAATGTTAGTTTGTGGCTGAGTCCGGACAACTCAACCTGGGAGTGGATCGAAACCCAGACCTGCTATGACTGCGGTTCAATAACTCAACTTGATTTCAATTACAGGGATTATGACTGCTCTGATAAAGGGACGCAGTATTTCAAGTTCAACGCCACCGATTCCCACAACTCAACTGACCGAACTGGATTGAACTTCACCGTATATGCCGATGATGTCCAGTTCTTATATGAGGGCCTCTCCACAGGAAACGATACAACTGTGAACAGGTGGGCGGGACAGTTGCTGAAAATAAGGGTCTATGACCCTGACAATGAAACCTATCTGCCAGATTCTGAAAACACACGATTCTGGGTCACCACTGATGGATCGTCCTGGGGTGCCCCGATGGACTCTCAGACAGACAGCAGTTACACCAACGTTACCTTTACACCCGACTGCAACTATCAAGTCGGTCCACAGCTCTGGAAGGTCGGGACATTCGGAAATAACTGCTACAAAGACACCAATTCCACACTCCATCTCACCACGACAATAACTGGCTACATGTCACTCACAATTGACCAGCCCTCAGGTGAAATGTTCTTTGAAGGTGATAACGTCACAACCCGTGCGAACATCACAGATGAGTGCGGGTCCCCAACAATAGCAGATGCCACCGTAGCGTTCAACGTCTCTCATGACAGTTTTTCAGCCCAGTGCAAACCCGTGCAGAACGAAGGAACAGGATGGTATAACTGCACCTGGAACGTCACCGGGTCTCCCGGCGGCTGGTACAGCGTGGGAATGAACGCAAGCAGGCAGTATTACAACAACGCCTCCACTATCAAGACAAATGCATTCTTCCATGAGATTGCACCTGTCCTGAGCGGTGAATATGTCACACCGAATGAAAGTCACTGGGGGACGGAATACACCTTCAAAGTGAATGTGACTGATGAAGATGACACGGTAAGAGTGAAGCTGTACCACCGAAAATGGCCATCAACGCTGTGGTCCGAAGTCGAAACGCAGTATTGCAGCGACTGTGTAAACAAGACGCTGACCTTCAAGAGGACCTACACCCAGACCGAGATAGGGACATGGGAATGGAAGTTCACCTCAACCGACGATGATCTCTGGTTCAACACGAGCGTCCACAACCTGACTGTGAATAAGAGGAATGTTATAGTGGAATACTACAGAGGAAACGAAAGCAACGTAACAAGATACGGCGATAATTCAACGCTGTTAACACTCGTGGTCAAGGACGCCGTCTCTAACTCCCCAATAGGTCAGGGTCTGGATGGTGGTTTTTGGGTCACGACCAACGGCACAAGTTGGGGACCCAAAATCCCGGAGTCCACCGAAGAGGGAAGCTATCTCAACCACAGCTTCAAGCCGGACTGCACCTATCAGACAGGAAAACAGAAATGGAAGGGCGGTGTCGATGAAAGCACGTACTACTACGCCGGTAACTCCTCGGAATATAACGTGAGCATATACTCAATAATCAACGGAACCATAAATATCCCGAATGGCACCCGAATGGTGAGGGGCAGCGTTCTGGAAATCTATGGAGATGTCGGAGACGAGTGCCCAGGTCTTACCAAGGGTGCAACAGTGAAATACAGGATATACAAGGGAATTGAGTTCATCCCGTCACCTGACCCGGCAAACGACCTGAACAACGGCACATACAACGCCAGCTGGGACACCACAGGAGCAGCCCTGGGATGGTACAATATTACAATGAACATCTCAAAGGAATATCATTTCGATTATTACAGGAAGAAAGTTAATGCGTTCTATCTTGGATCGGGCACGGAGCTGCGCAATCCCTGGGTGGACAACTCACAGGACGGGTGGGGGTACAACTACACCTTCAAAGTTGAGGTCAGGGATGTTGAAAACGACGTGACAAATGTGAGCCTGTGGTATTCCAATTCATCCAGCGGGCCGTGGAAGTTGATAGACTGGCAGGAGATTCAGACCACCGTGTTCGAGAATGTTACATTCCACCACAGCTTCGAGTGCCAGGACTATTTTGACGGACCCACCACATATTACAAGTTCCTGGCAAATGACTCGAATGGTTTCATGGACGAAACTTCCCCACAGACAATCATACTCGAGCAGGATGACCTAGGATTCATAATAGAATCTGGATCAGGGGCCAGCATAGACAGGGAAGGAATCAACCCGTTTACATTCATAGTCAGCATAAACGACACAGATGCTGGAAAACTCGTTGGGGAGGGATTAAATGGCAGTTTCTACTTCACATACGATTCCACGGAATTTGATGCAGGTCACAACACGACAACCAACGCCACCGGACAGATTCTCTACGACCACGACCCGAACTGCACATACACCACAGGGGTCCAGCTGTGGTATGTATCAATGCATGACAATGCCTGCTACAAGGACACGGATATGGGAACAAGCACATATTCCGTGATAGGCCAGCTAAAGAACAACATAGACATTCCTATATTTGGTTCGGAGTTCAACGTCACGAACCGGATACTTATAAGATTCAACGTAACATCGGACTGTGAAGAGGAAGGAGGAATAAATGACACCAGCTCTGTGGAAATAACACCGAAGCATAATGGCACAGGAACGGAATACTCCTGCAGCGAGAATAATGAAGGTGATGGTTACTACAACTGCAGCTGGGACAGCACAGGAAAACCGGAAGGAAACTACACCATAATTCTTCAGAGTTCCAAGGGCTCCTACAATTCCAACACCACAATACTGATGAACTGGTTCTGGCTGGAAAATCTACCAACAAACTACACCCGCCAGTGGGTCAGCCCCAGCACTGGAGGTTGGGGTGAGAAATTCCAGTTCAACGTAACCGTGAATGACACGGAAGGGGACACGGTCACCTGCAAGCTCTATGTGAACACGAGTGATGGCTTCGTTTACAAAGGGACGGACACAATCACAGGCACTGCCGGAATTGACACGGTAGGAAACTGCTCTGTGGAAGTGAATGACTTCTCCTGTGGAGAGCAAGGGACTGCCGAATTCAAGTGGGAAATAACTGACGGAACAGCAAGCAATCCGTTGAACACCACTGTGACGAGCGGACCCACCATAGAGCAGGACGATACCGTGACAGAATATCTCCTCGGAAACGGCTCCTATGTCAACAGATCAGGAGGTGTGACCGAACTTATTTTGAGGATAAATGACACCGATAGAGGAATTTATGTCCAGTCAAACGGAACTGTCTGGGTGTATGACGGTTCATACTTCCCGTGGAGCAACCGCTCCAACTCGACAGGACACCTGAAAATAGAGTTCACACCCGATTGTTCCTATTCCGCTGGGCTGTGGAACTGGGTTGGAGGCGCACATGGCGATGACTGCTACAAGGACTCCAACGTCAGCGGATACCTGGTCGTGAACATAACTGGGTGGATGAACACCAATGTGATAAACCCGGATGGAGAAAAATTCCTCAGGGGAACCAACATAACAATATGGGCGAATGTGAGTGATGAGTGCAACAACTCGGTGGTTGGAGTCGCCCTCAACTTCACCATGAGAAGTGACCAGACCGGAAGCCTCTACTACTGTGCCCCAATATATGATGAAGGAACGGGATACTACAACTGCACTTTCAACACCAGTGGAATGGACACGCAGTGGTATGACATAATCAGCAATTCCTCACGCCAGTACTTCAACCCGGCCAGTGACACCAAGGATAACGCGTTCTGGGTTGAAACTGCACCATTCCTGTTCGCACCTTTAGTGGACCCGGGTGTTGGAGGTTGGGGAGAAACATTTTCACCGAAGGTCAATGTAACGGATTATGACTATGATGATCTTACAGTAACCTGCGAGAAACGAAAGAACGGGACCAGCACATGGTACTCCTGCGGCGCTCAAGGCAAGAAAGGAATAAACCAGCAAGCGGTGTTCTCCACCACATTTTCATCCGCCGATATAGGCAACTGGACAATCCGGTTCAATGTTACCGAGGATGACGGTGACATATGGAATGACACAATCGAAACCAACTTCACACTCGAGAAGGATGATACTGAAATACATTATGTGGATGGCAATGAGAGCAGTGTAAACCGTGTATCCGGAATAGCTCAGCTCAAGCTCAAAGCAGTGGATACGGACAATTCCGGGCAGCAGATATCCTCCCAGCCAGCGGCAATCTGGGTAACCACCGACGGATCCACTTGGGGGAGTGCATGGACGACCTCAACCCTCACAGATGGAACCATATCCGTTGACTTCAATCCCGGTTGCGAATATGATGTGGGCAAGCAAAAATGGAGGGGAGGACTCCGGCTGAATGATTACTGGAAGATGTCCAACTCCAGCGAGTTTAATGTGACCATAACCTCGGAAGCCAAGCCATACATAATAAAGCCGAAGAGCAAAATAGCCCTGAGAGGTGTAAATGATATTGAGCTGAAGGGGAACCTTACCGACCTGGGTGACTGCGGGCTGGTTTCCGGAGGTTCACTGAGCTTCTTTGTTCCAAGTGAGAATTACTATGAATGCTCTGCCACGGACCTCGGGAACGGGAACTACAGCTGCACAATACCTGCTGCAACCACGGGGAGCTGGGCATACGGCTGGCATAACCTGACATTCAACGGGACCCGCGAATATTTTGCCGTGTATAATGACACCGTGGTGGATTCGTTCTACCTTGCGGACGACCCCGAGCTGATAAATCCACATGTGAGTCAATCAAGCGTCCCGTGGGGAACCCAGCTAAACTTTGACGTAACCTTGATAGACCTCGATCCAGACAACAAGACGGTATATTTCTGGATAAAGAGACCCGGGCAGGACTGGAAACTCGAGAACAGCACTCTATATGTTGGAGCTACTGATGGTGACGGGGAGCTCATACAGTTCCCATTCATGACAAACTGCTCCGATGTTGGAACTGACTACTTCAAGTTCAACGTTACAGACACCTCCGGGTATAATGATACCACTTCAGGGACGGACCAGTTCACAATACAGGAGCACGGAGCATTGCTGATAATAGAAGGTGGTGCAGGGGACGATGTCAGAAGAGAGGGAGACAACTTCGCCAACCTGAGTGTCAGGGTAAGAGACCAGACCACCGCAGAATATGTCGGCGCGGGAGTGAACGGAAGTTTCTGGATACCCAACAAGACAGAAAATGAAACAATATTTGTCCAAACCAATGGGTCAGGGTATTTCAACTACCAGTTTAACCCGAACTGCACTCATGACATAGGCACACTGAACTGGAAGGTTGGGGTGGTCAATGACATGTGCTATGTCGATGTTAACACAAGCTCCACCGTAAATGTTTATGGGCAGCTGAAGAACAATTTGCTGCTGCCGGCTTATGATGATAGCTACAATGTGATGGACCCTGTGCCGGTGAGGTTCAACGTCTCGACAGACTGCCCGGGAGAAGGGCTTGTGGAGAATGCGACCACAACCGTGGAAATGGTGTCTCCAGGGTCCGGGGCGTTCGCATGCACACCTGTGCATAATGAAAGCGGCGGGTGGTACAACTGCACCTGGGACAGCACGGGAATGGAAGAGGGATACTGGGACATTCGGCTGAACAGCAGCAATGAGTATTTTGACGACAACTCAAGCACATATGGGAACTGGTTCTGGCTGGAGAATGTGCCGGTGACGGCAGAAAACAGCACCGTCTGGGTGATGAACTGGACGGTGGGGGGGTGGGAATCCGCCAATCTGAGTGAGAGGCATGGGTGGACCAGAGAATTCAATTTCACCATAAACGTCAATGATACAGAAGGCGATAATGTTACCTGCAGGCTCTGGATAAAACACAATTCTACGGGAGAGTGGAGCATTGCCGGGAGTGACGCCATTCAGGGCACACCCGGGATCCCAACCCAAGGGGAATGCAACGTCAGTTACCAGGGATTCTCCTGTGCGGATATAGGCACGAACGACTTCCTGTGGGAACTACAGGACGGGGAAACCGCAAACTACTGGAACACCAGCATAGAAAGTTTGAAGCTCAGGGAATCGGAAACAAATATAACAATAAGCGCAGGAGACGGCATGCAGATAGACAGGAACTATGAGACTCTACCAATGACCGTTTTCGTATTCGACAAGGACAACAATGAATGGACCAGTGGAGTAAATGTAAGTTTCTGGGTCAGTCATGATAATCTGAATCCTGAGCTTGACACCGTAAAGAAAACATCCGCTGGAAATGCCACATACTGGTTCTCCCCCGATTGCTCATATACCGTTGGCATCCAGAACTGGATGGCCGGGGTAAGTGATGGTTGCTTCCAGGACGTCAACACCAGCCAGTCAACAGCAACAATCTTTGGAACCCAGACACACTACCTGCTCTCGCCTGATGGAGAAGCCAGTCTGCGCGGAACTAACGTGACAATTCGAGGCAACATCACAGACGACTGTGGAAACGGACTGGACGATGCATATGTGAACTTCACGATGACCAGTGATTTCACGGGAGAAATGTTCTATTGTGCACCGATAAGCAACGAAGGAACCGGATACTACAACTGCACCTTCAACACCAGCGGGATGCCAGCACGCTGGTATGACGTAACGCTCAACGCCTCGAGGGATTATCACCACGATGGAAACGAGAGCTGGGACAACAGCTTCTTTGTCTCGACCGAGCCCATACTCACAACACCAAAGGTCAACACAAGCACCTATGATGGGGATGATGGACCCGTCGGTGGATACTCTGAATTCTTCAATTTCTCCGTGGTTGTCACGGATGAGGATGGCGACACTGTCACCGCGGATCTCTGGCTGCGGTTCTGGAACAAGACAACAAACAGCTGGAATAGCTGGACTCATGAAGGGTTAAAAATATGTGCAGACTGCAACAACACCGTGCTTTCATACACAAAATACAACTTCTTATGTGAAAATATGGGAACCTGGCAATACAAGTGGAACGCGACCGACCAGTCGGACAATCCACCGGGTGAGGGGATAGAATACTCTGATGAGGTCTCACCAAACAACTTTACTGTAGAAGAGGACGACATACTGATAGAATATTATGCGGGAAGCGGGGGGTGGATATGGAGAAACGGAACAGAAACTGCAACCCTCAGCACAAAAGTCTGGGACGTTGATGACCAGAGATACCTCTCTACAGGAGAGGCAAGCGGCACTATATGGATAACAAGGGATGGAACCAACTGGGATGATGGAAACCTCCTTAGTGTGCTGGCAGGCTTCTTTAACTTCACGTTCCAGCCGGACTGCACAAACAATTACAGCGTAGGGTTACAAAACTGGATCTCGGGAACCACCGGAAACTCATGCTTCAAGAATGCAAACTCCTCCACTCACAACATTACACTGAAAACGTATATGACCGGCCAGAAAGACTATCCGGATGGTGATGCCTACGAGCGCGGGAAGCTTGTAAACTTCAGTTACTATGTGGAGGACGAGTGCTCAGTCGGTATAACTGAATTAACAAGAACACTGAAACTCAAATCGGGAACTACAACATACACGATAACTTCCGGAATAACTGACCACGGCAACGGCACATACACATACAGCTGGGATTCTGAAGGTAAGGTCCTGGGGTGGTATAACACCTCATTTGAGGTCAGCAAGGAACATTACGTGCCACTTAACATATCTGATAGCGATGTTTTCTACCTTGGAGAACCACCGGAGCTTCAACTCGAGAGTGTTGATAAAATACTTGGGGGTTGGGGGGAAAGCTGGCATTTCCAGGTTCAGTGCAGGGACCTCGAGGGAGACACAGACATGGTCTACCTCTGGCTTAAAAAGAACTCCACAGCCCAGTGGGAGCTCCGCTCTCAACAATCCTGCACATCCACATCCTTCCTCATCCTGGACTTCTATGACAATTACACCTGTGACTACATAACCCCACAAGCAGATAACACACTGTGGAAGTTCAACGCGAGTGATCAGTGGAACTTCACAGACGAAACCCCCGAACACACAATAACCATAGAAAAGGATGATGTCAGCATAGAGCACGTATCAGGACATCTTGGCAACGTTGATAGAGAAGGTTTTGGCACAGTGACCCTTGCAGTGCGCGCCTACGACCCGGATAAGCTTGAATATCTCCCGGCTGGCAGGAGTGGAACAGTTTATGTAACAACGGACGGCTCCAGCTGGGACTCCGGAAACACCAACAGCACGGACTCTTCCGGGAACGTCTATTTCATATTCAACCCCAACTGCTCCTATGGAACAGGAATCCAGAAGTGGCGGGGTGGAATAGAGGGAGACTCCTGCTATAAGGATAGCTTCAGTCCTGACTTCACCCTGACAGTTTATGGTCAGCTAAAGATAGCACTTGACCAGCCACCGGAAGGAAGCACCTACCAGACAACGGAAATCGTTGATATTCGACTGAATGTGAGCACTGATTGCCAGGATGAAGGACTCCTGAACGACTCCACGGTCAATATCACGTTGAACTCGCCGCTGGATGATTCAGAGTCCTGCACCCCTGTGAATAATGAAGGCGATGGTTACTACAACTGCAGCTGGGACACAACACTCAAGATGCCCGGATACTGGGACATTTTCACCAACGCCTCGAGGGAGTATTACCATCACAACTACACGCAATACAACGACTGGATAGAGCTGAAGAACTCCCCGACCCAATACAGCGATATGAATGTCACTCCCCAAGTCTCCGGGTGGGGAGACCTTTATAACTACTCTGTCAACATCAGCGATCCGGACTTCGACTCCGTAAACTGCACCCTGTATATATCCACAAACGGTGGATCAAGCTATCAATCAATCGACACGATGATCCTGCCGGGTGGTAATGGAACCTGCTATTTCGAGAAGGAATACTCCTGTGATGACATTGGCGAGGACAACTATTTCTATTTCGTACTGAAGGACGGTTATAACTTGGTCCAAACGGATACCGTGCAGGGACCAAACATAACAAAGGACACACTGTCCATACAGCATGAAACCGGGGACGGTGGAGAGGTCAACAGGAGCGTTAACTCTCTCACACTGAGGGTCAACGTAACGGACCTCGACAAAGAAACAATCGCTGATGACAACATAGTTGTGTATTTCAATATCACCACCGACGGCACGAACTACATACTTGAGGACCAGGATAACACCACCCAGGGTAAAGCAAGCATAGATTTCGGTCCGGACTGCACCTATGATGTTGGGAACCAGAAATGGTTCGCATACACCGAAAACACCACCTGCTACTACCCGGCCAACACCAGCGAATTCAACCTCACAATCATTGGCAAGCTCCAGAACACAGTAATTCTGCCAAATGGAACCGAACACTATATTGGTGAGGATAATGTCACCATACGGGTAAATGTGACAGATGACTGCGGTGACCTGATAGATGCTGAATACATAAACTTCAGTTCAATAAATCAGGACAGTTCGCAGAAATTTTACTGCTCGCCGATAGTTCATGAAGGGACGGGCTACTACAACTGCACCTTCAACACCAGCGGGATGCCAACAAGATGGTATGACGTCGAGGTGCACTCAAACCTGACATTCCACACCCTGAGCACAGCCACACGAACAAGCGCGTTCTGGATAGAAACGCGACCAACGATATCCCTTGTGTCTGTAACCTCAGAACAGGGCGGATCGGTCGGCGGCTGGGGAGAAACATGGACATACAAGGTGAACATAACGGACCTCGACAAGGACGAGGTAAAGGCATACCTTTGGGAGAGACCTGCCGGTGGGGAATTCCATCTGATATCTCCGTCAGGCAAGAGTAAGCCAGCCGGGATAGCCACACAGATTGTCACATTCACATATGCAGGGTATTCCTGCACCGACCTCACCACAAGCGCCAACAGGGAGTGGTTCGTGAATGGAACAGATGATCCGTCCGGAGAAATCAAGGATCCCGCCAACACATCTGTCGGCAGCTTTACCCTTGAGAGAAATGACATATTGATCTCACTTGATCAGGGGAATAACTCAATGCTCAACCGCAGCAACGTGACCAACGGAGAACGCGCCAAGCTACGGGTTCACATACAGGATACCGACAGGGGCAGTTCAATAAACACACAAGACACCGCGAAATTCTGGGTAACCACTGACGGGTCCAGCTATGCACTTGATAAGCAGACAACAACCGTTGAGCCTGGTGGGTATGTCAGTGACAATTTCCCAACTGCCAACAAATGCAATTATGATATTGGACCACAGAAATGGAAGGTTGACTTCGGGGAAACCTGCTACAAACCAACCATGAGTGATGAATGGAACATAACGCTATTCACCAATCCGCTAATGGTGACCTTGTACGAGCCAGATGGTGGAACATACAGGCAAAGTGAAGATGACATAAATTTCACGGGAATGGTTTCCGACGACTGTGGTGGAGTCGCAGGAGCAACTGTTGAGTTCAAGGCAAAACAGGGTCCCGAGACCAAATCGTGCACCTCCATCAACGACAAAGGAAACGGTAATTACAGCTGCACAATCCCCGCTTCCTCGACATCAACCTGGATTCTTGGATTTTACAACACGACGATAAACGCAAGTAAGCAATACTATAACTCAAGCGATGTTCTACAAATTGATGATGGTCTGAAACTCGTAACGGATCCTTCTATAGAAAACATGCAAGTTTCAACGAGTGACTCCAACAATCCATTTGGGTGGGGGGAACTATGGACCTTCGAAGTCCAGCTATATGACAGTGACCAGGACACATACAACTTCGAAAAGGTGAACGTCAGTCTGAACTACTACAACGGAACAAAATGGGTTGTTCTGAACACAACAATATGCAGTGCTCCAGACTGCGCAACAACATCTTTCATCGACTTCTACAGGTACTTCACCTGCGACAACATTGGAACGGACATACCATTCAGCTTCACAGCCGAGGACTACTGGGGTTACAAAACAACCTACAACTTCACACAGACCATAACAAAAGATGACGCAGAGATAACAATAACCCTGCAGCCTTCAAGCGTTGACAGAGAAGGTGGGATGGAAACGTTGCAGGCGCGTGTGTTTGACAAAGATCATTTCGTGTATCCGGGTACCGGTGTCAACACAAGCTTTGAAGTCACCTACGATGGCAGTAACTTCGACACACCTGTGTATAAGGCCACAGATTCGGGAAGTTACGCCTCTTACGATTTCAATCCAAATTGCAGCTATGGAGTTGGCCAGCAGACATGGAAAGTAAGCGTACTGACTGACAGGTGCTACTCCTCATCATTCCTTGGATCTCCCTCGGCATTCATCACAGTGCTCGGTCAACTCAAGAATAACCTCATGGAACCTGAGAATGGATCAAGCTTCAACATACTTGTGGATTCTGTCTTCCTGAGGCTCAACATAAGCACCGACTGCCAGGGCGAAGGTCTCCAAGAAAATGCCACCACCACTATCGAGCTAATCTCTCCATATGGTCAGGTCTATAACTGTACTCCTGTGAAAAACGAAACAGGAGGGTACTACAACTGCACCTGGGACACAACAGGAAAAGCTGAAGGGTGGTGGGATGTACGACTGAATTCAAGCAAGCAGAACTACAACAAGAATTCCACAACATACTGTGATAGATTCTGGCTCGAGAATTCCCCGCCAACCACCCAGAATGAAACCATACGGGTATTCAACTACAGCTCGGGAAGCTGGTACAACAGCCTCACCGGAGCCTGGAGCGCCCTCTACAATTATTCCATAAACGTGACAGACTTTGAGGGAGATGAAATAAACTGCAGCCTGTGGATAAGTAAGGACAACGGAACCAGCTGGGAGATGGTAGGTTATGACTTCCACTCGGCAACATACGGAACCACGAACAATGTCTATTGCTCCGTGGTGTATCAGGGCTTTGACTGTGGTGACATAGACACACCTGAAAACGGGTCATGGATCCCTGAGAAGGCAAAGAAGTTCAAGTGGACCATAATGGACAGCACCCCGGGGAACACTTATAACACGAGTTACAGATGGGGACCGAATGTTACGGAGGCCCGGGCTAGAATCGAACACATGGAAGGCAACAACAGTCTGTTCATAAGAAATCAGGATACCAAACCACTTGTAGTGAATGTGTTCGACCTGGATAAAAATGCCTCTGCCACAAGCAATGTGTCATTCTGGGTAACCACCGATGCCTCATCATTCCGCCTTGAACTCACCAACAGGTCGGGCCCGGACGGCAACGCAACCTACTGGTTTGCCCCGAACTGCGACCACCTCGTTGGACCGAGCTACTACTACCAGAAGTGGAAAGCCATGATCAATGATGGGTGCTATCTCGAGAAAAACACCACAGAGTTCCAATATCGTCTTGTTGGATTCCTATCACCACAGATAACAGCCACAAGAAATGAAACTCTTGATGCGAGAACAATCTTCCTGCGCGGAACCAATGTAACTGTGAATATCAGTGTGGATGACGAGTGCTCCGTTAATGTGGACAATGTTGAAATGAACGTAAGCCTCGTCAGCCAGTACGGAAATACATTCACATGCTCTCCGATTGATGAGCTCGGATCAGGGGAGTATAGCTGTGAACAAAACACAACGGGGATGCCAGCTCGCTGGTACAACATAACCGCCAGCTTCACATACCAGCCGTGGTACCTTGACGCTAATGCAAGCAAGACCTCTCCAATGAGTGGATACGGGTATGGTGCATTCTTCATAGAAACCAAGCCAATTCTCTCACTCGAAAAAGTAAACACGAGCAATTATGATGGAGATGATGGACCTGTCGGTGGGTACTCTGAATTATTCAATTACACTGTCAGGGTCACAGATGAAGATGGAGACCAGGTCAAGGTTCAACTCTGGTACAGCAAGTGGTTAGACCCCGGTTGGGGAGACTGGGAGAAATTACTTACGACATCGACGAGCTCCGGAGGATCAGGGGTGAACTTCGCAACGTGCACCGACTGCAACAACACACTTGTATGGCTTGCAAAGGACAATTACCTTTGCTCTGAGATGAGCAAATACAGATTCAAGATAAACGCAACGGATGAAATTGGATCCCCCGGAGGGTATGACTCTGAAAGCAATACATATGGCTATGAAACCTCGGACCACAACTACACTGTTGAGGAAGATGATGTTGAAGTCCTGCACAGCAAAGGTAATGGATCCACAGTATGGAGAAACGGAACCGCCTCGACAACACTCGAGACGTATGTATTCGACATCGATGACCAGTCGAATCTCAGCGTGGGCGAAGCCCGCGGCAGACTGTGGATGACAAAGGACCACAGCAATTATGAGTTCATATCGACTCTTGACCTGCAGGGATCCCCGGGAGAAACAGGATATTTCACATATGACTTCTACCCGGACTGCACCTATGATGTCGGTAAACAGAAATGGATTGTGGAAACAGCCCCGATGCCGGGAACAACCTGCTATAAGTTCGTGAATTCCTCGGAGTTCGAAACGACACCAAGAGGTTTTCTCAACATGACAATAAACCTACCTGATGGTGAATATGTGGAGAGATATGAAGACAATGTCACTGTTGATTTCTATGTCTATGATGACTGTAATCAAGGAAAGAGCGGAACTGTAACTCAGATTAGGTTCATACACCCGCAGGAAACATACATCATCTATGATGCCTCAATAACCGACCACGGCAACGGCACATATACCTACGTCTGGGACCCGGACGTTGGAGGGGCGAAAATTGGACAGTACAATATAAGTATTGACTCGGACTACGAAAACTACTATGACCCCTACTATGAGAATACCACAGGATTCAAAGAGAAGGCATTCTGGATTCAGACAAGGCCAAGCCTCTGGAGCCCGACGGTGTTCAGCGTTGATGATGGCGGCTGGGGAGAGACGTGGACATACCAAGTGTATTGCAGGGACGAAGACTACGACAACATAAGCCTGTTGCTGTGGAAAAAGAAGGATTCAAGCTCAGAATGGGTGCTGATAGACACAAAATACTGTCAATACTCGGGAATTGACGGCACCATAATCAGTTTCCAGAACAATTACTTCACCTGTGATGACGTAACACCCGAAGGGGAACAAACACTCTGGAAAATAAACACAACAGACCCTTGGAACTTTAACCAAAGCACGGGAGACCAGACCCAGACAATACACAAGGATGACGTCAGTGTATTTCCATATTACCCGACAAAAACTGAAATTTCACGGGAAGGCCCGGACAATACAACATTCAAGTTCTCCATCTCGGATACAGACAGAGGGAATGCACCTGTAGGAGCAAACATAAGTTCTGTGGCCTGGGTCACATCCAACATAGCCTCAGAGTCGGGGGACTGGACAGTAGTTTCCCTGAACAAGACAGTAAGCGACTCTTCAGTCACATTCCTGTTCAATCCAAACTGCAGCCATAACGCCAGCTACCTGCTGTGGAAGGGTGGAACCTTCAACGACAGCTGCTACAAGGATGCCAACTTCTCAACCTCGTTCTACAGTTCCAAGAGCAAGATACACGTAATAGGACAGCTCAAGAACTTCATAAACCACCCGCCAAATGGAAGCAAGTTCTTTGTGGGAGAGCTCATAAACTTCACCTTCAATGTAACAGATGAGTGCTACTCAAACTGGGGACCCATAGAGAACGCAACCGTGAACTTCAGCATAATTCTCCCGGGGATACAGCAGGACAACTACACTCAGGACGACTTGACTTATGTCGGTAATGGACTCTACAACTTCTCGTGGAACACCTACTTCCACAAGGGAGGGTACTGGGACATTGAGGTATTCACAAACAAGACCCACTACTATGCGAATACCACCTATTTCGACAATTATCTCTATCTCAACAACACCCCACCACTTGTGGAAAACTTTTCCGTGACACCCGCTGTTGAAGGCTGGGGCAGAACCTTCACATACAGCGCGGACATCTACGACTCCCAGAAGGACAATGTAACCTGCAAACTCTTTGTCACCACAGACGGGGGATCGAACTGGGAATACAAAGGGGAACAGGTCATCTACTGGGGTAATGGAACCTGCGAAATTAACGTCACTGACTTCGACTGTTCTGACAGAGGGACTGACAACTACTACCGCTTCCAGATAGATGATGGAACGGAAGGAAACCTCAGGAATACCACCGATATTTACGGGCCGAACATCACGGAGGACGATGTTGGTGTCTATTATGCATACGGGAATGCCACAAATGTGAGCCGCAAGGGAACCAACTATACGAGCCTTTCATTTCTAGTCACGGATCTAGATAGAGGAAACATCACAGTGAGCGACGCTAACGGGACGTTCTGGATAACCCGAAATGGGGTAACATATGTCACACAACCTGTCGTCCAGACCAATTCGAGTGGATATGTGGTCTACCAGTTCAACCCCGACTGTGACCCGCTGTATGAAACCATGGTCCAGAAATGGAAAGCAGGGGTTGTCGACGGCTGCTATGTGGACACCAACCTAACAGATACCTACGAACTTACAGTGATGGGAGACCTCACCAACAATCTTGATTATATATACAAGAACAGCATACCCACAGCACCGCCAGTGAATCTGACAAAAGGCGAGGAGGACCTGATAGCGGACATCCATGTGACGGACGATTGTGGACTCGACATAAGCTCGGCAAGCGTCAATATAAGCTGGATAAGCGAATATGGAAACAGGTACAATTGCACGGTGAGTGACAGCGGGAATGGCATATACAAGTGCAACATGCCAACCGACGCGATGAAGGCAAGGTGGTATGACATTGAAATAAATTCATCCAAGCAACCCTATTATTATGACAGCCTGAACACCCTACAACAGAATGTGCTTTTCCTCGAGACCCGCCCGATAGTTACAAACCTCACGTGCCTCAACTGCCCGGGTGGGTGGGGCGAAACCTTCTATTTCGCCACCACACTCACCGACGAAGACCTTGACAACCTCACACTCAAGCTGTTTGTCCGCAAGCCAGGAACCGGCTTCTTCTACGAGATGAACTCAACAAACGTCACAGCTCCAATAATAAACAAGACCGTCGTGCTTTCAGTCCCGGATACCACCTTTGAATGCCCAACTCATCTTGGAACTGGAGAATTCCGCTTTGAGTCACAGGATGACAGAAAACTCACTCAGAGCAACACAACCAACTATACCGTGGAAAGGGACGACGTGAGATTCGAAGTCTCGGAAGGGGACGGAGACTTTGTGTGGAGGAACGGCACGGGAGCACTGAACCTCAGCCTTGTTGTGTGGGATGACGACAGAAACACCACAATATCTGGAATACAGGGAACAGTATGGGTGACTGTGAACCAGAGCTCCTGGGACTCCGGCAAGGGTATTGGGACCAATGGTTCAGGATACCTTAACTATGAATTCATGAATGAGCTCCCGCCAGGGGGGCAGAGATGTGACTATGAACTTGGACCACAGTGGTGGCGCGGGTGGGTGAATGACAGCTGCTACAAGGACACATACTCCCAAAACTACTCACTCACAATAAGGGCGGAACTCCTCCCAGTCATACATATCCCAGACGGCGAAGGTTATCTGCTCGGTGACCACATACTGGTGGCAGGAACCGTATCGGATGACTGCCCACCGCCTGTGGAAAATGCCACCGTGACCTACAAGCTCAAGAGGGGCAGCAACACATACACCTGCAGCCCAACAAACAGCTATAACTGGACCGAGAATCTTGGGTGGTATAACTGCACCTGGGACGCCGGGTCGAGGGTGAAGGGCTGGTATGATATTGAAATGCAGACCAGCAAGGCATACTATGCTGATAACTCGACAACCAAGGTCCAGGCATTCTTCCTTGGTGAAGCACCAACCCTGGAGAACCCGCAGGTGGATCACGACTATGGAGGCTGGGGCGAGGAGTATGTGTTCCAGGTAATATTCAGCGACCCCGATTACCACAGCAACAACGTCTCACTGTGGGTGAGCTCTGATAATGTGACATGGTGGCTAAAGGACTGGAAGAGTGCCATAGGCGTGGACACAACGGTCCAGTTCTTCGAAAGGTTCACCTGTGATGACATAAGCTCCTTCCCGGATGGTGTGAAATACTGGAAGGTTCGCGCTGTCGACCCGTTCAATTACAGTGATGAAACCCAGCCAAAGAACATAACATTCATAAGGGATGACGTGACCGTGACCCCGCAGGCAACAAGCAACTCGTCAATCAGGAGGATGGGAACTGGCGAAGCATACCTGGAATTCAGGATATATGACACCGACCTTGGGGTTTACCCGAATGAAAGTTCCACCAGAGTGTGGATAACCGAGAACTTCACGAATTACAGTGTGGTGAAGAGCTGCAACTCCACAAACGGGTATTGCAACGTCAGCTGGGACCCGACCTGCACTGCAGAAGCAGGTGTGCAAAACTGGGTGGCAGGAACCATGGACAAATGCTACCAGCAGGTCAACTCGACTCCAACGGACCTGGAGGTAATAGGCCAGCTCTACCTGCAGCCGAACCAGCCCGAGTATCACGAGATAGTGAACCGAAACACCACAACGGAGATGAACACCAGCGTAACGGATGAGTGTGGAAACTACGTGGAAAATGCAACTGTCATCTGGTATAATGAGATATGGGACCAGATTGCCTCCGGCTATTACGCGAACTGGAGCATCGCCGCGGGCTACGAACTCGGATCGGAAACAATAAACGTGAACGCCACCAAGACGCACTACGATGAGGGGACCAACTCCACAGTCGTGTATGTTTACGGGTGGAGCTCCATAACGGACATAAGTCCGGAAAGTGGAAGCGAGTTCGACGCAGGAAATTCCATCGTGGTTGACTGCACCGTGAAGGATGCCAACATAGGGAGCCCGATCCCGGGATACAGTGTTGATTTCTTCAAGAACGGCACGTATCAAGACACAAAGGTCACACAACCAAATGGAGTGGCAACCTGGCAGTGGAACACCAACACTGAACCGCCCAGCTGGTTCAACATAAGCTGCCGCATAAATGACAGCTCCACCATGTTCTACAACACCTCGGTGGACACGGCATCGACAATGATCCGGATAAGGAGACCCTTGATATTCGAATACATAAGCACTGTTCCGGGAACAATATACCGGAATGACTCTTATAACCCCCACGAAAGCAACATAAGTGTCAAGGTCGTAGAGGCACAGACAGGGCCAAGCGATGGTGCAAATGTAACATTCTACAACCAGACCTACTCACTCATAGACTACTGCATCACAAACTCTGACGGGAAGTGCTGGATACTTTACAATGCCACCAACACAATCACCCCAGACATCTACAGGATATACCTGAATGCCACAAAGGATGGGACAGAGCCCTCTGTAACCAACTACACCTCCGTGAAGGTTATGGGTGTCCTGTATCTTAACATAACCAGCCCCGTGAACGGGAGTGAACACAACAAGGGAGAAACAATAGACCTGACAGTGGATGTGTGGGACGAAAACAACAACACCATAACTTCAGCAGATGCATACTGGTGGAATGAAACTGACATGGTGGGACAGGGGCTGTCAACCACTCTGAACCTGAAAACACAGCAGACGGGGTGGAGAAACATAAGCGTTGAGGTCAGAAAAGACTGCGCCAGCTATCCCGGAACGGAATGCTATGACAGGGCTTGGAACTATTCAATAATAAAAATAAACGGGCTCGCTGGGGTTAAGTGGGTATCCCCGCCAAGCTATGCGAACCCGCCGTGGTATGAGCTCACAATTTATGTCCCATACAACTTCACCTGCAATGTATATGATGAAATAACAGGCAATGGCATTTACAACTACACCACAAATGTCTGGTACCGATTCGGAACAGGACCATGGATCCACGCTGGAACCCTCCAGTCCAACATTGACGGGGACGTGAGCTACACATACGAGCCGAACCAAAAGGGAGACCTGACATTCAAGTGCAACATAACAGATGACCCGGACAAGCTGTATCAGGCAGGGGCGTCGGAAGCGAGTGCAACATTCAACGTTAAGGATAATGTGCTACCGACCATTGAGGATAATTACATCTACCCGACCTACGGGATTGAAGCTAACCTCAACCATACCACAATCTACGCCACAATAAGTGACAATATAGGGATAAGTGCCACCTGGGTCTCTATAGAGCTGCCAAACGGGACATACTTCACGGACAGCATGGTAAGATACCCGGATGTCGTTGTTGACAAGAAAATCTCCGACCAGAACTCCACAGGATTCACCCACGTTGAGAATGCCAGTGAGCCTGGAGAAATGAAACATTTCAACGTGACCATACACAACAATGAATCCTTCAATGTCTATTTCAACCTGACAATCAATGGAGAGCTTGTGTTCCCGAATGTGACAGCGAGCGCCGGAAGCAACACCACCGTGGACGCCGTGGAGAATCACAGCTTTTCGCTTCCGGAGCCACTTGACGTGGAGGTCCAGTTCTTCAACGGAACAGGAGAACCAGTGAACGTGAGTCATGTTGCATTCCTGGACTACCGGCTTAGCTCCTACAGATACAACTACAGTTATTACCCGGAAATCGGCGGAAACTACAATGTCACCATATATGCACAGGACCTGCCCCCTGAGAGCAATATACAGAGCAAGTTCACCGGCTCCTTCTATGTGTGGGGAACCACAAATGTAACAGCGAAAAACACGCCCAAGTTTGATGTTGCTGTGGGTATCACCCAGATCAATAGCTACACGTTCCAGCTGGTGGCAAACATAACCAACAATGGACCTGCAAACGCCTGGAATGTCAGCATGAACATAACGGACGATTCCTGGAACTACACGGAATACTGGAATGGCACCCACCAGCAAACGTATTTCTACTGCGGGAAGATTCCCGCAAACAAGTCGTGTGTAATCCCAATAAACGTAACAATAAAGGAGAAAACCCCGCCTGTTGTCATCATTATAACCTCCAACGTCAGCTGGAGAAACCCGGACAAGAGCTGGAACTACACCTCGGACACAACCGAGGTGGAAGTCGCCGACACGCCAGTAATAGAAATACTTGAAGATGAGCTGATCGCACAGGCACCACACGGTATGAGGAGCTATCTTGGCAACCTAACAATAGCTTCCACGGGTAACTCGCCTGTGTTCGATCTGGAGGTCTTCCCGGTCGGTGGGAACCTGTTCTACGAGTGCCCCGAATGCAATTTAATACTGTTCCCGGACTCCCAGGGGATAATGAATGCCGGAACGAATTACACGATGGACGTGGAACTCGACGTTCCGGGTGGCCAGACTCCCGGGGAATACTGGACGGTAATCCGCGCAAACACTAGCAACGCCGCCTACGACGATGCATTATTGAATGTAACAATCCCGTGGAACAGTAGCTGGACCCGCTCGCCCTCTGGGCTCGGGACCATACTGGCACTGCTGAACACAAATGACACCATAGGGAATGTCACCATAAAGAACATAGGGAATGTCAGGGTGTATGTCACCACATACATAAGCGGTGCGGGAGCCACCCTCGTGACCGCGGAACCAAGGACCATGGGAATATCAAAGCTCACGTCGAGAAACCTCACAGTGAGTTACAGCATACCGCCGGATATCTCGCAGGGACTTTTCCCCGTGCAACTAACACTAAGGGCAAAGGACGAAAAGGGAGACGATGCCGGACAGGAAACGGTCACATTCACTCTGAATGTCACGGACCTCCCACCAGCCATAGAAAACATCTATGTGGAACCACGGGACTTTGAAATATATCATGATGTTGTGAACATCTCCGCCACAATTACAGACAACTTTGAGGTCAGTCTGGCTTGGCTCAACATAACCCTTCCAAACGGCACATTTTACAGGAAATACATGAATAACACAGGGTCATTCTATTTCTCAGATTACAGCACGAATATTACGGGCCTGTATATCCTCCGCATCTGTGCAAATGACAGCAGACAGCTGGAAGGATGCACAGCGCCCATAAACCTCACAGCCAACGCCAACACAAGCTTGAAGTTCCTGCCAAACAGGGAATTGGTAGTCGATAACGCCCGCTGGCTCGACCCCGTTAACTTTACACTCAATTACACCATAAAGAACGCCCGTTACTCAAGAGCCTTCAACATAACTGCCAACTATTCAAGCCCCGATGGGTGGAACGTTTACCCACTGGGTGTGAACATCTCTCTGCTGTTGAAACAGGAGGAATACAATGACACCCTGAACATTGAGGTACCGGCCGCCACCCTGCCAGGGAACTACAGCTTCAACGTCCTGCTCAACTGGACCAACCTCGATAACACCACCGGGTTGAACGACACGAACTTCACCATAGAAGTTCTTGAGAACCCACTCATAGAGTCCACTCCTGAAGAAATGAAGTTCACCATAATAAACAAGGAGTGGAAGAACAAGACGTTGTTTGTGGAGTCCGCAGGAAACGTTATTGTCAACGCTGTGAATGTTACTTGCTTCGGAGGAGTGGTATGCGAAAACATGAGCGTGAACATCACCCCGAGCGTGCTTGGATCCATGCCACCGGGAACACTGGCACTTGTGGACATCAGAGTCCAGGTTCCGGAAATCTTTGAGACCGGACTGTATGATGGCTACCTCTTCGTGAATGGCACGGAATCCAGCGACCTCACCCGCCTGTGGGTGAGGGTCCCACTCAACATTTCATGGGAGCACAACCCAACCAGCATTTACAGGAAGCTTGTTCAAGGAGAAAGTGGAGAGTTCGGAGTTGTCACCATAAAGAACACAGGGAATGTTCTGACAAAACTGTGGCTCAATGTCACAGGGAACATAACCGGTTACGTGTCCTTGAATGAAAGTTACCTCGAGATTCCAATCGAGGAGGAAAGATATGTGGCAATAAATTACAGCATGCCCCCAACATATGACCAGCTCTATCTCAGCGGTGCCTTCATAAGTGAAAACAACAGCGCAAACATAACCCAACAGGCCACCTCGCTGGGGATGATGGTTCACCCGCTCTGGGTCACCATAATTTCACCAACGCAGACCAGCCCAACAATAAATGTTAGCAACGGCACGACGATAAATGTAAACATAAGCGCCACCTATGGGTATTCGCTCATACAATCCGGAATAACATTCAACGCATCACTCCACAGAAACGGAACATATTACGATGTGAATGAGAGCTACTACTACAATGACACGGATTTCCTCTGGCACCTGAACTTCACCGCACCGGACCTGAACCGGAGTACAGGCTACGACCTCGTGGTAACGGGCAACTATTCCCTCTATGATATTGCAAAGACGGACAGGGAAGACAAGGCAGTGATATACTATGATGTGATACCCCCGGTGGTTGACCTGAGACCGCCCGCGAAAGCGAGTGTCAACGGGACGGCCATGATAAGGCTGAACGCCACAGATGCCGGTGGTGTGAAGGACGCCACCGCCACAATAACCTTCCCAGATGGGAACACTGTAAAGAGTTATGAAATGCATCTCGACTACATAGCTGGGGACACGTATGCGTTTTCACTGGCGTTCAACGAGACCTGGCAGGAAGGAATTTATGGGGTGTCCGCCAAAGCCTGTGACTATTCCGGGAACTGCGGATCCGACACCGGTCAGTTCGCGACGTTCCAATACGCCAGGTTCTATGGCAGGACACTGGACCTCGAGAAGTCTGACGAGACTCCCATCAACCTGACATTCGACCTCTATGAGGAAGGAACGATGAACCTGCTCCAGACAGTATATCCGAATGAAACTGGACATTACAACGAAACCATAGATGTGAGAACCTATGACATTGAAGCAGGCTTTTCGAATATGTCCTGCAAGTTCTACGGCGTTCCAATATTCACAGACGTTTATAACCCTGTCCAGATGGGCCGCATAAGTCCCAGCTTGATCGGGAAAGGCTCGCTGGTCGGGATGGAACTCGTCGAAAACCTGAGCTTCAGTTCCGCAAAAATAAAGTTCAGCTATGCGGGATATGAAGGAATAGATACCAGCAATCTGGCAGTATATACCTGCGAGGACTGGGTGAGGTTCAGTGGGTGTGCAAACAACAGCTGGGTCAGGAGCAACAGCACTGTGGTCGAACCCGGCACGGAAGAAGCCTACGTAATTGTAAGCGACCTTTCGGAAGCCTATGCCCTCGCAGAGTATGTTTGCGGGAACGATGTGTGCGAGACGCCCTATGGAGAAACGACTGCTGTGTGCCCGCAGGACTGCCCGGCAGGAGGGGCAGGAGCAGGGGGAGCAGCAGCAGGGGGTGGAGCCGGTGGGGGAGCAGCGGGAGGAGCAGCCGTCGCACCGGCTCCGACACCTACCATCCCGGCAGAAAAGTTCAAACCGGTACCTGTGGAGTTCAAGGCCCCTGTGATAGACATCACGATATACCCGGGTGAGTCAAAGGTCTTTGGAGTCGAAGTAACCAACAACATGGAAAATTCCACAACCGGGAGGACATATGCAGAGGGTCCTGTATGGACACTGCTGGAATTCCAGTTCGAAAACTTCACCGTCGAGAACAAGTCAACAAGGACAGTGCAGATAAATGTTGTCCCAACTGCCAACGTGACTCCGGGTGTATATACAGGGGACATTGTCCTTGAAGTCGCGGGCATAAAGCACCGCATACCTGCTTCAGTAGCTGTGGAGATACTGGAAGAACCACTGCTCGACGTGAAGGTCAAAACACTCACAAAGAGGGTGGCACCCGGAGAGCCGTTGAAGTTTGAGGTCACCCTGATAAACATGGGTGGGACGGAGGAAATAGAGGACATAGTGGTCAACTACACGGTAATGACCCTCGAAGGGGAGGAAACCACAATAACAATAGCGGGAGAAACTGTAGCCGTTGAAAACCTGAACAGGTATGTCAGGGAGGTTACAATACCTGAAGATGTGCCTGAAGGGAGATATGTCGTTCAGGCAACCGCAAGCTACTGGTATGGCAGGAAATTCGCTCTGAGCACTGACAGCTTTGATGTTGTGATAGAACCGGCGCCCATAACAGCAGTCAGAAGAATCTTTTCATCCTGGGTCACATGGGTGATATTCTTCATGCTGGCACCCATTGTATACTTCGCATACAGGTGGCTCTATCCATACTGGGTTAAGTGGAGGGAGAAGCAGAAATCCAAGCAGAGATACACCATGCCCATCGACATGGAAGAGCTTCCGAAAGAGGGACCGAGCTCCGTCAAGGTCGGGAAGCTTGCCGGGACGGATACTGATGCCTGGTTCGACCTCGATGACCTGATGACTCACGCCATAGTGGCGGGAGCCACAGGGTCCGGGAAGACCGTTTCGGCGATGGTGATAGCCGAGGAAGCACTGAAGAAGGGTAAGGCACTGGTGGTGTTCGACCCGACAGCCCAGTGGAGCGGCTTCCTTGCACCGGACAAAGACAAGAAGATGCTCAAGTTCTTCCCCAAGTTCGGGATGAAAGAAGAGGATGCGCGCTCATTCAAGGGGCTGATATTCGAAATAACTGACCCGGCACAGATATCCACAATAGACTTCAAAGAGTGGATAAGGCCCGGGGAAATAACGGTGTTCACACTCAACAAGCTCACAACCAGTCAGTTCGATGACGCCGTCAGGAATATCATAACCACATTCTTCAACCAGGTCTGGGAGGAAAGTGCCGAGCTGAAAGTCCTGATTGTCTTCGACGAAGTTCACCGCCTGCTGGAGAAATACGGAGGTAAGGGTGGGTATGTTGCACTTGAAAAGGCTGCCAGGGAGTTCCGTAAGTGGGGCCTTGGAATGATGATGATATCGCAGGTCCTGAGCGACTTCAAGGAAGCTGTGAAGGGTAACGTGCTCACAGAGGTCCAGATGCACTCGAAGGGTCCGGACATAGAGCGTGTCAGGTCAAAGTATGGTGACGAATTCGCCGAGAGGCTGCTCCGCCAGGAAGTTGGTGTGGGCTTCGTCCAGAACCCGAAGTATAACAGGGGTAAACCCTGGTTCATAAACTTCCGCCCGCTTATCCACAGCCCGCACAAGCTACTTGAGGAGGAGCTCGACACTTATAAGCGGCTGGGAGCTATAATATGGGCAATCAGGGACAAGATAAAGGCCATGAAGGAGAAGGGCAAGGACACAACAGACCTCGAGATGGAGCTCAAGCTCGCGGAGGACAAGCTCAAGACAGGAGCCTTCAGGATGGCCGAGATATATCTGGAAGGGCTGAGAAAGAGAGTGGGTGTCAAGGGAGAAAAACAGAAAAAAGAAAAACCAAAAAAAGGGACGGAAAAGAAGAAGAAAGCCAAAGGAGGTAAGAAGAAATGAAATGTCTGGTGGCGATGATGCTCCTGGCCGGAACATTCGCCCTCAGCTTCAGTTATGATGGCGAAGTTTTCGTGACCCCCGGTGAGGAAAGAGTGGTGAAGATATACCTGCAGAGCGAAAATGAAAGTGGAGTTTACCCTGTCACCTGCTCCTCAAGTATTTCTGTGAAATGTCCGAACTACGTGAGGATAAACCCGGGATCGGAAACCTTCGTTGCCCTGGAGCTCACAGCGGGAATCGGGCGGCATCTGGTGAATGTCTCGATAGGAGGGAGACCAATACGGTTTGTCGTTGAGTCTTCGAACCACACAGATGTGTTTTACAATATGCTCCAGAGATACAACAACAGTTTTTTCAGGCTCGAAGCAAGGTATGGAAAGAGTGAACTCCTTGACCTGGGGAAGCTCCTGGTTTCGGAGGGGTTCTCCCACTACAAAAAAGGGGAATATCCTGCAGTCAAAGGAATTCTGGAAAATCTCGAGACGCTGCTCGGTGAATATTATGCCTCCATTGGAACCGTGGAGGAACAGCCAGCCAGACTTGAGCTGTCTTTCATTCCCCTCCTCCTAGTTGGAGGAATGCTCGGGGCTTACACCATTGCAACAAGGAAGCCGAAGAGAAACTCCGGGGCAGGGGAACTGAGCAAACTTATGGAAAAGGAGTTTGGAGGTGGAGTTGTTGGCAAAAAAGAAGACTAAGCCGAAGAAAGTCAAAAAGGAGGAAGAAAAGCCCGCGGAAGAGGCCCCAGAAGAAGAAGGCGGGGAACCGGCAGCAGAGGAAGGAGAAAGAACAATAGGAGATATTGTTGAGGAGGAGGGGCTTGTTTCCGAACCTGAAAGGGAGTCAATGCTCAAGCAGCAGGGGACACCTGAGCTCTCTGAAGTTCTGATGCGCATTGACAGAATTGACGGGAAGCTGGAGCTCTTCAAAGGGATGCTCGATTCCTTCAACGAAAGACTCATAGAACTCAATGAACGCCTCGGGGACACCCGCAGGATGGTCTTCGACAGGGAAAAATGGGCCTCAAAGCTCGAAACGGAGTTCGAGAAAGTGGCAGGCATTGTGAAGGAACTTGACCCGGAGAAAATCGTAATGAGGTTCGAGAAGTTCAAGACAAGCATTGAAAAACAGAATGCAACCCTGGAAAAGCTCAACGACCTCCTGAAGAACCTATCGGAGCGGATGAAGATTGCGGAGGGGAAACTCGAGAACGTTAAGAGCCTCGAAAACGTGATGAAGGCCGGAAAGACCGTTGAGGAGAAATTGAAGAAGATTCAGGAAGCGAAGACATATACGGACAAAATATCCGCGAAGATAGAGGCGATGTTCCTCGAAACGAATGAAAGGGTCGCCATGATGAAGGAAAACCTTGATAAGATTGAAAAGCATGAGTCGATGCTGGGCGACCTGCTGAAGGAAATTGAATCACTGAAGTTCAAGATAGATGAAGAGCTCGTGAAAAAGAGGGAGGTTGAGGAACTTATTGAGTCCGCAAAAGACGTAATCATAGAAGAAATCGTTGGGATAAACCCAGTTGCTTTTGACAACCTTCGAAGGAGGGTCGCGATATTGGAGAACAAGGGAAAAAGCACCAGAGAGCTCGAAGAGGAGCTGAAGAAATACCAGACACTTATGGATCAGGTTGAAAGGGATTTCCAGATGGGGCGGATAAAGGACGAAGCCAGGAACGAGCTGAAGGCCAGCACGGAGAAAAAGATAGAAGAAATCCGGCTGGTCCTTGAGAGCAGAAAGGGTCCAAAAAAGGTTGAGGGGAAGAAAGCAAAGGGAAAGGAAACCAAGTTGAAGGAAAAACTTCTGAGCATGGGAAAGAAATCTACTTGAAAACCCTCTTCAGTTCCTCGAAGGTCTCGCGGGATATCAGCCCCTCTTCATATTGGCTCTTCAGTGTTTGAAGAACGTCAGATCCCCCTTCTGCTTCCCTTTTCTTCTTCACTATTTCCTCGAGCTTCTTCATCGCCCTCCTCTGCTCCCTCCCTTTCAGTATCTTGAACTTGTTTATGGCTATCACAATCAGGAGAATCAGAGCAAATATGGAAACGGCAATCACATACCAGTTCGGTGGAACCTCCGGGAGCGTGACTGTCGGCAGATACCTCGGTTTTGAAATCTCCAGCCGGTATTTTATCTCCTCGATGGTGTTCTCCACATCAGATATCGTCTTGATTGCATCAACAGTCTGGTCCTTCTCGAGGTAGGTTTCAGCCACATCGAGCATTTCCCTGGATTTCCTGAGGAGGGAAAGAATCTTGGTAACATCACCCCCCCTCGCAGCAACCTTACCCGCCTGGTCCTCCAGATCCATAAGCTCCTCCCGGAGGGAAGCAATCCTCGCCCGGAGAGCCTCCTCCTGTGTCTTAAACACTATAACCTTGTAGAACTCCGAAACCTCCACTTCACGGGAAATTATACGCATCTTGGTCACGTAGGTTCGGGCCGTGGCGTCCTCAGGGATCGTGAACTTCACGACAAGGTATCCACTTGACCCGGGAGAGAGGGATGCCACCTCCCTGACAACCTCGAACCAGTCCTTGTCTATGTCCTCAAAGAAAACTGTTATGTCGGAAAGGCCAACATCCCCTGTGTTCTTCACCTCGATGGTGAGATAACCCACCGAACCGCGGTTTATTATCATCTCATCCGGGAAGACGTTGGTTATTGTGAGCTCCATCACAGCAGCCTCAACCGGTGTTATAATCTCAGGGGGGACCTCCTCCGGCGCAGCAGCTTCCACCACCCTGAAACCCCTCGAAACCTCAAGCGGGGGGTACACTGTCGAGTAGTTCAGAAGGACGTGGAGCGAGTAGCCCCCCGCTGACTGGTTGGAGTATATGGAAAGATTTGCAGTTAACGTGCGGTTGCCCCTGGCAGGAACGAATGTCGGCCTGTCATGGACATAGGCATAAGTTCGATTCTGTGAATCCTCAATCCAGTATGAGAGAAGAACATCCTGGTCAACATCCCCGTAGTTCTCGAGCAGTATGGTGAAATTCAGGTCCTCACCCTGTGGCACCTCTGGGTCTATGCTGATTATATCAACGTCATAGGGTCCGCCAAAACTGACGCGGAAAGCCTTGAGCTTCCTCACCTGCCTCCCCCCTTGCTCAACTATAAGCTCCGCCAGATAGTATCCGGTGGTCGTTGGGAGGCTGTGCTTCGTCTGGTAGAGCCTGCTATTGTTCGTGACGTTGAAAAGCGAAAGCGAGCTGTTCGTGAAATAAAGATTCTCGGCCGAGTCATACACGTTCAGCGTGACTTCGTCCGGTTCCACCATAGGACCATCAGTATAGACGAGAGCGTAAAAGTGTGCCTGTATCGGCTGGCTTGAGTACCACACATATCCTACATCAAACTCAACATTATATTCCTCCCTGACGGAGAAGGAATACGTGGTGCTGTGATTAACTGTCTTGTTCGCCACCGGGTCCCGGTGCGAGGCATTCACAGTTATGGTGTAGTTGCCCAAGGGAGCATCATCGGGAATTGAAAATGTTGGTATCGGCAGCACCGTTCCATCGGACTGGAGCTCGTCGTGATATCGCAGGTATCCGAGCGAGTCGTTGAGCTTTAGAGAAACATTTGCAGGTATGGGAATCCCGGACTCATCAGTGGTGTTTATGTATATGGATGCCGTTTCTCCCGTGTAGTATGTCCGGAAACCCGTTCCCACACTCGTGTGGAGTATTGGATAAACATACAAGGTCAGGTTCTGACGGGAATAAAGCCCAAGGTTGTCTCTCGTCTCAACCTGCAAGGTGTAGTAACCGAACTCGTTGCTGTTCCCCCAGGTCCCGGGGTATGTGAGCTCGTAGTAGTAAGTCTCATTTGATTGATTCACGAGGTTCATGTCAGATGCCTGCACCGAGCCCCGGGGAAGAAACACAACGAGTCTGGTGAAGCTCAACCCCTGCCCGGATTTATCAGTGATATTCGCATAAACCGTTATGTCTTCAAGCTCCTGCGTAATATTCTTTGACAGTGTGGCATTTATCTCGGCAAGCTCTCTTGGTATCATACTCACGTTCAAATATCTCCAGGAGGGCTGTGCGACGCCAGCACTCACATTGTATGTGGCATTATAATAGTCCCTCGCGACTCCGGTGAGATTCCAGAGTATGACAAAGAGGTGCACGCCCTGCGCTGGAACGGTGAAGTTGGTCTCATTGGTGTATGTATAGTTGGCGCTTTCCGGGGAAACGGTGAAGTTCAGTTCCACGTTACCCGTGTTGTTGACCATAACGTCGCACATCTTCCCCTCATCGAAAGCTACCTCGGTTGTGCAGTTCTCCGGGTGGAGCTCCCAGGTCCGGGAAACGGGAACTGTAATATTCAGGTACACAAAATCGTAACCATCATCGGAGCTTGTGTAATTGGCAGTTCCGGTATAATTGCCGGGGGAATAGCCGGGGGAGACATTCACATTCGCAGTCACATCAATCACAGAGCCAACAGGAATGAAGTCTATCTCGGGATAAAACGTTATGTTGAAATCATCCAGCCCAAGCACCGTTACACTCACCCCATTCACCTGGTCATTACCGGTGTTCCTGACGGTGAAGCCACCGATATCCGTGCTCTGACCGTGTGGCGCCGAACCGGCCACATACGCTTCGTCTATCTGAAACTCCTTGTTCGAAAGAACTTCCACAGTGATGTTCGTGGTGTTGTATGTCACCCCTATTCCGGGATTCGCCCAAGAAACATTGACAACAACAGTGTAGTTCCCGGGCGTGCTCCGCTTCACAGCAAGCTCAAATGTCCTGAAACAGAACCCACCCACCGGCACGTCACCGCAGTTATACCTGTTGCCAGAAACGTTCGTGAGCCAGTAGGCCTCCGGGAGCTCCAGGGTGATGTTTGTGTCGAGGGCCGGAGAAGACCCTATATTCGTCGTGTTCACAGAAACCGTGAAATTCTGAAATTTATACCACCTCATCCTGTCAGAGGTGAGGGCGGAGGGCGTGGCGTTCACGCTCATAAAAGTCTCTATTATGCTAACCTGGACAGGTATGGAATCCCAGACGCCATTCTCCGAGGACGCATTTAGAGTACCATCAAAGGTACCACGCTCATGGTCACTTGGCATATACACCCAGACCTCCACAGAAGCATTTTCACCCTGGAAAATCAAGGAAACATTTGAAGGGGTGAAATTGAAAGTCATGGTGGGTATTCCTGTGACGTTGAACGTCACATTCTGCAACTCGAAGTTTCCTTCGGATAAGACGGTTATATTCCCCATATAGTTCCACTCGCCTGGAGCGGCAGTTATGGAAATGTTCTCCTCGGCAATCCTGAGTGAGGGATTCGGGTCCACGGAAATGTTGAACGTGGTGTTGTAGCTGTCGGTGGTGTTGTCGGAGTTCAACCAGTCCACTGTGGCATTCACAAGATAAAACCCTGGAGTTTCATTTTCGGGGACCCACACATCAAAAAACCTGATGGAAGATTGAAAGAGGTCTATCGTACCAAGCTGTTCGAAGCTCGTGTTCACCCACCAATTCCCGGGGAGATTCAGGGTAATGTTGGTCGCGTAGGCGGTGCCGTTCCCGAGGTTGGTCACATTCGCCACCATCGTGAAGTTCTGTCCTTCAGAAAGGGTCACGTTATCTATGGACTCCCTGCCGCCTGTGAAATTCAGACCGACAGTCACATCCGTCACATACGTCACTGAGGTAAAGGTGTCCTGCGCCGTCCCTGTGTTGCCAAGTCTCGTAGCATTACAGACAAGTGTGAACACACCATAGTATGAGGGGGACACGAATTCTATCAGGTATGTGCCGTTCCCATAGTCAGTTACATTTGGGTTCGCATCTGTGGAGTCATACACACAGCTTATATTCGCCCCGGGGATGTATGTGTCATTACGGTAGTTGGTAACCTCCATGGTCGCATTTATGGTGCGATTAACGAACCCGTAGTCATTTGAAATATTGAGTGACGCAGTGTAGGTATCAAACACAAAAAAGCTGGCGGTGGTCGTGTTCAGGAGCACGTTCTTCTGGTCCCAGGCATAAGCCGTGATATTCCACTGACCTGTCGAGTTCGACTCGTTCAGGATGAAATAATTTGTGTAGAGGTCGTCCCCTGCCTGCGAATCCCCATGACTCCCGTCGTCATAAAGGGTCAGCGACAGGTCGCCCCCCTCAGACACAATGGTCGCATTCACGAGGGTTATCAGCCCGGAATCCACGGTGGCATTAACAAAAACTGTTACATTCTCCCCGCGGTTATAGCTTGAGTGTTCCGTTGAAGCGTTCAGGAACACCTCCCATTTTTCCGAAAGAGTCTTTGACGTTTCCTCCCTGAAAAGCAACCTGTTCCTGAGGTTCCTGACTTGGGCGTCAGTCGGAGATCCCTTGATCGCGGAAGGGCTGTTGAAATGAAGTGCTGTCACCTCATATAGGGTCTCATCTGGCTGAACCGTCACATTGGAAAGTTCAATACCCCCCCTCCCCCAGCTGTTGTTCCTGTTGACGGAAGCATAGGGACCCGAATCCTCAACATTTATGATACCAACGTGGAAGTTCGCGAACTCCGCGGCAAACCAGAACCACGAGGCAGGCTCGGAGGCATTCCCGATTATTATGCTGTTCGTCCCTGCCCTTTTAACATCAAAGAGCAAAGCACCAGCAGGAGTGGAATTGCGGGTTATGTTATAGTCCGCCGTGTTCTTGTAAATTTGCTCCACCTTTATCCACTGGCTCTGATTGTAGAATATGTAACGCTTCACAATTTCACCTTCTGTCTGGTTTGTGGAGTTCCATACAACTTCCTTCCCTCTTTGCTCCACCACGAGCCTTGCAGGACCCTGATAGAGAACTGTCATGTTGTTGCGAAGGTCGAACGTAAAGTTGTGTGTGTCATTGGAATACTGCATATACTCAATGGGGTTCTCCCCCTCAGACGGAGGAGACCAGAACTCATTCTCAGCATAGTCCTTTATTCTATAGATGCCTGAAACGTTGGCGCCCCGGGAGGTGTCTATCCAGTATTCAAGACCTTTTGTGGTTCCGGAATCCTCAATGGTCACGTTGACCTGCAGCTCCTCGCCATCCCAGCTGTACGGGATGACAGTGTAGTTGATGGCGGGCTTGCTGTCGGTGTCATAGTAGAGACAAAAGACCCTCAGCTCGTTGGCCGCGAGGGTACCGTTCATTATGAACGCCAGCGTTCCGTGAAAATTCATCGAGGCGTTGAACCCCTGACCCTCATCGAACTGGCTCGGCAGCTCGAACATGGCACTCCCGCTGGAGGGATCCTGCTCTATGAGGCGGAGTGAAGTGGCGTTGATAGTCCCGCTTCCCCCAGAAGCATTCAGCTCAGCAGTAAGGTTCAGCGGGAACTCTATTGGCCAGTCTTCGCGGGAATACTTGGAAGCATTTACTTCGATACACACACGGTAATCCCAGCTGGAATCCCACCACTCCAGCTTCGCAAAAGCCGGGAGAACCAAAAGAAGCAGCAGCAGGGCTACCCGAAACCTCACGGAATTCAAAAACGGCTTAAATTAAAAGCCTTGCACCGAAAAAAACACGCTCCGCCAGAATTTTAGCTACTCTTGCATTTAAACATCAGTTCAGCCTTGTAAAGCTCTCCTCCTCTTCCTGTCCGGGAAAAGGATGCTCCGGAAGCTCCTCCTCATAGAGGTCGCTTACCAGTATGTTCAACACAGCGTCGAGCTTTCTCTCGAGCCCCTTAATGCGGGACTCAAGTTCCTCAAGCTGCTTTTCCAGGGTCATATGGACAAGAGCAAAAGCCAAATATAAGTTTATCTACGCAATTCCGTGCTTAAAGAATTTCTCACTCTGGTCCTCCTGTTAGCCGTTGTGGTATTTGTGGGGAGCGGGGAAGAACAATACTACAAGGCGGAGCTGCGGAAAGTCACAATATACCCGCAGGTCGCCTATCTCACCCTCGAAACAAGGGATGGAAACCTTTCAATGACCGTGTCCCCATCGCAGGGTGTGGCAATAAGGGACGCCCTGAACGAGGCGAGCCACCCGAGACCCACCACTCATGACCTGGCCGCAGAACTGGCAAGACTTTCAGGGGTGAAAAAGCTTGTGGTTCACGACCTTGTGAACGGGACTTACATTGCAAGCCTGCATCTTGGGGCGGGAGTGGTAGATATCCGACCGAGTGATGGGATTGTAGTGTGCATCCGAGATGGTTGCCCAATCTACGTGTCCCGTGAACTCATTGCCGGCGGCTAAAAATGACAAGGCTGTAGAGCCGATACAAAAATGAATAGAGTGCTATTGCCGAAATAACAAAAAGCGTTTCGATACCCTTACCAAAAAAGATGCCTGTGGCTATAACTAGTATTCTTAGTGGCCTTAGGGTTGTCTTTTCAACAAATCTTCCTCTAGCAAGTCCCTCCATGATAGCCCCGGAATAGCTGGAGAGGAGTGTGAGGAGAACTGTCATCATACCTATTAAAGGAGAGTACATAATTCCCATTCCCACAACTATTATGCTGTCACTTATACGGTCACACAATCTATCTACAGCAGACCCCACGGAAGAGACCATCCCGTATTTCCTCGCCACCGTCCCATCAATAACATCAAGCATCCCGGAAATCAACACAAAAATTGCTGAGAGGGTTGTGTGACTCATAAAAAGCAGTACTCCTGCAATTGCCATTGAAACAGCCCCCAAAACCGAGATTTTTATCGGGTCAATCTTCGGGAGGACCTTCCCCATCTTCGGCTCAAGAAATCTTTTCACAGTCAGCATATTCACAATATTCCCTAGACATGTAATAGTTAAATGTTACCACGCCAAAACTTTTTAAGAAAAGCTTGACCAAAACTTGTAAGCCCCGGTAGCTTAGCGGCAGAGCGCCTGGCTGTTACCCCGTTTCGGGTCACGGAGCGGGACAGAAACCAGGCGGTCGCAGGTTCGAATCCTGCCCGGGGCGCTTCCGCCCCCAACAAAATCCCCAACAATCTGAAGTCAATAAAATGCCGGGATGGCCGAATGGTAAGGCACCGAGCTTTTAAGAAAAGCTCGACCAAAAGTGGATGCCGGGATGGCCGAATGGTAAGGCGCTAGCCTGGAGAGCTAGTTCCCTCTGGGATTAGGGGTTCGAATCCCCTTCCCGGCGTATGCGTGTGTTCTGCCCCTCCAAGGCGAAGGAACCATATCGGAAGGTTATTGAGGAACTTTCAAGGAGGGCGAGGGTTGAAGTGATATTCTCCAAAAGACTTCCCGATGATGGAGTGGTCCTGGACGAGAAGGGGGAACCACTGACAATGGAATTGCTGGAGAAACTTGTGGAGTCCGGGAAAGACCTTATAGTTGGCGGACCTGATGGAACCAACGCAAAGGGAAGAAGAATCTCCCTCGGGGACTACACGCTCAATCATCAGATAGCAATAATAGTCCTGCTGGACCTTCTGTTCCGTGTCAGGTTTCCCAGGCATCCATACAACAGGCACTAGGGCTCGAACTTTATTTTGGGTCCTTCATTCGTGTCCTCTATCCTGATTCCTTCCTTGGAAAGCCGCTCGCGGATTGAATCACTCAGGGAAAATTTCCGGTCCCTTCTCAGCCTCTCGCGAAGCTCCGCCAATTCCTCCGCAAGCCTAAGCTCCCTCGGGGTCCATGACTTCCCCGGAAGGAAAGCAAAAATCTGATCAACCTTCCCAAAAGCTTCATACGCCTTCTCGACAGACTTCCTGTCCGGATCGTTCGAAAGCACAAGAGAAGCCATGAAGCTTATATTTGCATATGCCTCGGGGGTTTTGAGGTCATCCTCAAGCGCTTCCACAGCGCGCTCGAACTCTGTTTCAATTTCCCGGGAGATGTCATCCGCACCATAAAGGCCCCTTTCCTTCCTCTGCAGAATCTCAAACCAGGCCCTGGCAACCTTCCACCACTGCTCCTGTCCCTTCTTCAGTTTCTCCCAAGTAAAATCGAGCTGGGTGCGGTAATGAGCGCTCAGGAGATAATAGCGGAGAACCTCGGGGGGAAAAGAGTCAAGTATTTCATCTATGCCTATTATGTTTTTCAGGGACTTGCTCATCTTTTCCTTGGCTATCGTGAGGAAGGCTGTGTGGACCCAGTACCTGACCCAGGGCTTCTTGCCAAAAGCCGCCTCGCTCTGGGCAATTTCATTTTCGTGGTGTGGAAATATGAGGTCAGAACCACCACCGTGAATGTCAAACTGCTTCCCGAGGTACCGGACGCTCATGGCAGAGCATTCTATATGCCAGCCCGGACGGCCATCACCAAAAGGCGCATACCAGTAGGGCTCCCCTCCCTTACGGAACTTCCACAGAGCAAAATCCGCCGGGCTCCGCTTTCCAGGGGCCGGTTCAATTCTGGCAACCTTTGGGTCCTCAAGACCCACCCCACTGAGCTTACCGTAGTCGGGAAATTTGCCAACATCAAAGTATATCCCGTCATCCAGCTTATAGGCAAACCCGCCATCAAGGAGGGTCTGGACAAGCTCTATAATTTCTGGCATGTGGCCAGTAACTGTTGGAAAAACCAATGGCTCCTTTATTCTGAGCTTCTCAAGGACCTTGAAGAAATGCCTTGAATAAATGTCAGGAACCATCTGCCAGCTGTCAAACTCCCGCGCCCGTTTGATTATCTTGTCGTCGATGTCCGTGAGATTTATCACCATCTTCACCTTGTTCCCTTTAAACTCAAGAAACCTGCGGAGGAAGTCAAAGAACACATAGGTGCGGGCATGACCAACATGTGTTCTGTCGTAAGGGGTCGGACCACAAACATACATCCTGACCTCCCCTTTTTTCATGGGTTTGAAATCTTCCACCTTCCTGCTGAGGGTGTTGTATATTTTCATCTTACCACCTTGACCTTGATTGATGAAAGCAGTTCAGAAAGAGCCCCGCTCTCCGGTTCCCTGGTAGCCAGAACATCCTTTCCGAAGTAGTCCGCCAGAATCATGGTGACCACAAGCTCCGGGGACACCTCACCGCCATCGTTCACCACAAGGATTGCATCGGAATCAATAACAGCCTTCAGATATTTTTTGATTCCTCCAGAAACCCTGCTGACCAAGTGCCCCTTCTCCCGGAGATTGTTGGCTATTTTTATGGAAGTCTCCCGGGACTCCGGGCCGGAACACACGGCAATCATCACCGAATGCCCTGTCGGGAAGGTATAAAAAACTAATCAAGCACGCCATACCACCGTTTTCAGCGTGGTCATTTCCTCCATCGTCTTTAACAATCCTTCCCTTCCCATCCCGGCACCGGGAGCCTCACCATACGGGAACACCCCAAGGCTGTGGAAGGGCGCACCGTTTATGTGAACAGAGCCAACATCCAGTTTTTTCACGACCTCAAAAATCTGCTTGGCGCTGCTGCCGAACACAGAAGAGTCGAGGCGGTATGGGAGGGAATTGAAGTGTCCCACGAGCCAATTTATGTCCCGGAACTGCATCACAGGTATAACAGGACCGAATGTCTCCTCATTTGCTATCCTCATGTGCTCATTGACCCCGTCAAGCACCAAGGGGTGGAAAAGATTTCCTTCCACCCTGTATTCCGTCATGGCCCTGGCACCTTTCGAAAGGGCGTCATCAACAAGGGACTTCACATTCTCAACCGCCTTGGCATTTATTAAGGGACCGACGTCCACTTCCTTGCTCAACGGGTCGCCAACCTTCCACTTCCCCACCTCCTTAACAATCAGCTCCTCAAGAGGTTCCTTGACTTCATCATGCACCGCAACTGCCGAGATGGCATCACATCTCTGCCCGGAAAGGGTCAGTGCACCCTTGGCAATTTCCTTGGCAGCAAGCTCAAGGTTCGCATCAGGAAGGACTATTGCAGGCGCCTTACCGCCGAGCTCGAGCTGGAGCTTCTTTATCCCGGCATTCTCAGCAATCCACTTCCCCGCCCTGTAGCTTCCCGTAAATGCAACCATCTTCACAAGTTCACTCTTGACAAAAGAACCACCGACAACACTCCCCCGGCCCGTAACAGCATTCAGAACACCGGGAGGAAGAATCTCCTTGGAAGCAGCGGCGAAGTCCATAAACACCAGAGGGTCATCGCTTGGTGGCTTCGCCACAACGGTGTTCCCCGCGGCTATTGCCGGAGCCACCTTTGCCACCAGGGTAAAGAAAGGATAATTGAAAGGACCTATGGTGGCTATCACCCCAAGTGGTTCCCTAAAAACTGTGGCAGTAACACCTTTCGTCTCGACGGTTTCCCCTTTCAGGAAGAACATTTCAGAAGCAGCCACGTTAAGCCTTTCGGCAGCCCCGTGGACCTCAGCGTCACAGTGTTTCAGGGGCTTCCCGCTCTCAAGGGCCATAAGCTTCGCCAGTCTTGACCTGTTTTTCTTCACCCATTCGGAAAGCTGGAGCAGCATCTCACGGCGATCCTCCGGCTTCGTCCGCTCAAACTCCAGAAAGGCTGAATGTGAAGAACGGATGGCCCTGTCAAGCTGTTCTGGAGAAGCCGAGAAGACCGCCCCAACAACCTCACCGTCGTAAGGATTGAAAACATCCATCCGCTCCCCGCGTTCTTCCCTTCCATCAATAACCATGGGTTTTTCCATGAAAAACCAAAGAGCACAGAAATTTAAGAGAGATTAAGGACTCTGGAGTTACATCCCTGTCGGGAAATCTATGAATCTCACAGGGATATTGAACAGTCCTGCAAGCTTCTTCCCGAGCGCCTTCACACCGAAACTTTCGGTGAAGTAGTGCCCCATGGCAACAACATTTATTCCCCTTTCTCTCGCGTAGTGATAACCATAGTGCGAGAATTCCCCCGTTATGAAAGTCGAACCGGGACGGAGGGAATGAATCTCAGAGGTTCCTGCCCCCGCACACACATAAATTTCATTCACATCCTCGGGACCGAAACCCAGAACCAGCAATGGATCAGAAAGACGTGTGAGTTTTTTCAGAAGCATGTCAAAGCTCCCGTCGAATCTCGCTCTCCACACCAGGCCAGGAGCAGGTTCGGGTTTGAGGGAGAGGGCACTTATCAGCTGGACATTGTTACCGACCTCCGGATGAGCATCGAGCGGGAGATGGCAGGCATAAAGGCTCATTTTCTTTTTCAGCAGGGTTTTCACCCTGGAAAGCATCTCCATCTTTATGGCGGGCGAAACGCCCCTCCAGTAAAGCCCATGATGAACAATGAGCAGGTCCGCCTCAGCTTCCCGGAACACCGGGTTACAGGCATCAACAGCCACCGCCACACTGCCAACCTCGTCCCCGGACTCCACCTGAAGACCGTTCAGGGCCTGATCCTCAGGGAATTTACCTATATCAAGGTAATCGTTGAGCCATCCAACAATCCTATGGAGACCCGGCATGTCCGGCCAATCCACAGGTGGTTAAAACACTATCCAAAAAGCATCCCGACGCCGGTGGCCGCGGCATCATCAAGCTCCCTGACCCTCCTCAGTATCTCTTCCCTGTTCTTGGCCTCCTCAAGTCCCTTAAGGAGCTCGAGGGAGAAAACCCGATCGTCCCCCCGGACCACCAGCACAACAGACCCACCGCCAAGCCCCAGAACTCCGGGGTCAAACTTCCTGGCCTCACCGAACCTTTTAACATCCGGATTCTCTAAAATTTCATCCGCCACATCTTTCCCAACCATATAAACCCTGGTTTCCACAAACACACTTCCCACCCGAAATAATAAGCTTTACCTGTGTTTTTTCACACCCACCTTGGGGCATTGCTCCTCCAAAGGGCAGGAGCTACAAAAGGGGCTTGTCGGTCTGCAAACCTCCCTCCCGAAGGGAACCAGGAGGGCGTTTATCCTGTGCCACAACCGCCGGGGAACCGCTGCACGGAGAGCAACCTCCGTCTCGTTGGGCTTCTTCGTCCGGACCAAACCCCACCGGTTGCATATCCTGTGAACGTGGGTGTCAACACAGACCCCTGGCTTCCCAAAAGCAACAATCAGCACAAGGTTCGCTGTCTTCCGCCCTACCCCGGGGAGGGACACCAGCTCCCCAAGGGTGTCCGGGACCCTACCGCCATACTGCTGGAGTAAAACTTCAGCCAATCTCTTCAGAGACCTCGCCTTTGTCCTGTAAAACCCCGCGGGATAAAGAAGGCGCTCCAGCTCGGAGAGGGGAATACCTGCAAGGTCATTTGCATTTCGCACCCTGGAAAGGAGCCTCTCAGAAACCTCCTTTGTAGTCTCATCCTTGGTCCTGGCAGACACCACGGTGGAAACCAGCACCCTGAATGGATCGCGGAGGCCCGAGACGTATGGATGCACATGGATTGCCTTCTCCACAGCATCAAGCGTCCTCTCAAGGGTCTCCGGCGCAATCACAACCAAAATAAAAGGCGATGATTATATTGTTTCTATTCCCGGGGGACCGTAGTGAAGCTTGGTTATCATGCCAGCCTTGGGAGCTGGTGGTCCGGGGTTCGAATCCCCGCGGTCCCAAACAACATATATCGCACCACCTCCGTCAACGGCTTCGAGGTGAGCCCGCACGAGCGGAGCGAGTAAGGGCGACAACGAGAAGCGGTTGATTGAAAACGCAAATTATATAACGGAAGAGTAGTTAACTGGGCATGAAAAGTCTGGCTGAAAAAAGGTACCTGAAATTGGGGGACTTTGGAGTAAAAAACCCAGAAAAAGACGCGAGGCAAATAATAGCCGAATGCCAAAAAGCGGGTATCAAACCCGGAAGGATCTTGAAAGACGCCGCAAAGTATTGCAAGAACCTGTCAAAATATGCACTCAATGGAAATGAACTCGCCAACTGGTTTTCCAGATATGCGGGGGATATCGTTGGAAGTTTGAAGAATGAAAAAACAATCAGAGAGTTCTTCAAGGAATTGTATGAACAAACAGAGGCTCTATCATACAAATCAAGGGGTATGGCACTAAATCAAATTCTGTATGCACCATTAGTAATAAGGATGTATGCAGAGAAAGGAAAGAACCCACTGCAGGAATTCAATGAAAGGCACCGGAAATTGTGGGAGACCACAAATCATAAACCTGTGTTGCATGGATATTCGTGGGGGCCCGCCGGGATGAGAGGATGAACTTATCAGTTACAGAATCATCCAACAGGGAGCCCCGACACTCGTGTTTGAGTGACTATACGGGAACACATTGAGTTTCCTGGCAGGTGTTAACCAGGTGGTCAACGGAGTGCTCGTTTCCCAGGAAGAACCCGCTGGGTAGCTTGCAGAACAAATAGCTTCCATCAACCAAATAAGGGGTTCCTCCCCTGGACTGACAGAGCTGTTGCTCGAACTCCCTACCCATAAAATAACCATCAACATCCTGCGACTCAGTCGGGAATCCCTCCAGCCCGATAAAATTCCCGCCGGCTATGGCAAACATCATGGGGACCCCGAAGTCCCACTTAACCCCGTACCGGTCCAGCACCTCTTTGAACGCAGCACCATTGGTCGTCTTTACCAGCTTTACTCCTTCATGCCGGGACTCAAGGTAGTTCATCAGGGTGTGACAGTGGGGACATGCCTCAGAATAAATGAGGTATATCACACTATCATTTCCAGTCACGTTAAATGACTGCCCCATGGATTTCCTGCTGAAAGACAGGGCTCCCAGCACGAGAAATATCAGCAGGGCAAGCTTCCATTTCTCCATCTCTCACACCATAAACAGCACGGCTATAAGCAGAATCCCCGCAATAAGGTGAAGTTCCTTGATATATTTCTCTTTCAACTTCATTATTCTTTGTGGACTTGTTCCAAAAGCAACCAAGACTGTAAGCACCACCATCGGCAGGGTAAAGAGAATGTTATAGTATATTAGAAAAGGAAGCATCACAAAAAAGGGGTACTTGGCCAGGATCCCCAGCGCAAGGACATACGGCCCAGAAGAGCATGGGAGCAGAAGAATTGAGCAGAGTGCAGCCACCGGAATGGCCATCAGCGGACTTTCCACGGACTGAACCACCTTCTTTGCCAGGGGCCGGAAAGACATGGGCATTTCCATGGATGCAAACCCTGGCTTGTAGGAGAGATATGCATTGAACTCGACAAGGGCCATCACAATTAGAAGGACCTTCAAGACAAGTTGAATCTCCCTTTGAATCCCAAAGGCATACACCACCTGGAGAAGACCTGCACCATACAGGGCATACATCACGAACACCGTAACTGTGAAAAGCATGCCGCCCAAGAGGACATCTCTGCAACCTTTCCTGATGACCAAAGCTGAGAGCAAAAGAGCCATGACTGAAATCGTGCACGGATTGAAGGCATCAACCAGGGCAAGTGAAGTTATCTGAGCCAGCACCATATAAACAACAAATTGAAACCATATATATCAATTGGTTTCAATCCTTGGAACCTTCTATCAAAACAGGCTTCCGGGGAAATGAAACCCAGTTGCTTTCGGGATCAAAGAATCTGAGTGGTTCTGGAAGGTCCGCAGTGACACCAATACGGAAACTCCTCGCCAGCTTCCGTGGGGAATCGCCGGGTTCAACCCATACCCCTGTCGATTCGCAGAGAGGCAAACCATTCAAAGAGCGGTCAATCCCAAGTGCCACTGTCAATCTTCCGGGCCCGCGAGTATCAGCTTCAAAATTGAGAGGCTCAACGGCACGGATGAGAACTGCAGAGACCGGGCGGGTGGTGAAGTTCAACATCCAGTATCTGTGAACATTGTAAACAAAGAGATGCCCGGCTCCATCAAACATCGGAGCATTATACCTCTTTTTCCCGTGACGGGCCCTACTCGCCGGGTCATCACCAGAGTAATATGCCTCAGTTTCTACAATTTTCCCCCTGTATTCTTTGCCTTCAAGCCTGCGGACCAGAGTCATACCAAGAAGTTCCCTGGCAACTATCTTCGGATCCCTGTGAAAAAACTGAGCTTCCACGTGAACTCAAAAGGAAAGCAGATTATAAAGCTTGAAGTATCAGCAGGAACCACGTAACTGAAGTAAATGTTATCATGGCGTGGGGGAGATAACCAAGTTTTCTCGCCCTGAGTGCGGCGAGCGAAACTATGAAGGCAAATACAGTAACTCCAAACCCGGCAGAGGCAACAACAAGATGAAATGGGGCATTTATGAAGAATGCTATGAAGTAAAGAAAGAAAACACCCAAGAGAGTGGCAGTAACTCCCCTCTTCCTGTCAGCAAATTTGCCAACCAGATGGAGCCCAATCAGGATAAATGACGTGTAGAAGATTACCACGGAGAAAAGGTCTATTATGGAAGAAAGCGGTTCTGAAAAGACCCCGGCAAGGTAACGGGTGGCGAGGCCGTCCACACCAGTCCCAGAAACTGCAACCGCGAACGGAAGATAGAGCAGAAGGATTATAGACATTGTCATATAAAACGCCTTTTTCGTTGACTCCTTGCTGCGAAGAATGTTCCTGACCCTTGGAATCATATTGTGACCGAAAAACGCCAGGGCGGACACGAGGAACAGGGGAACCATCGAGTCAAAACCGACTAGGGGGGAGGAAACCGTGGAAGCGGGAGGGGTGGTTGCAGTCGTCCTCAAAAATATCTGCACAGGCAACTCCATTCTCGGGATGGTTATGAGAGTCAGGAGGGAAACAAAGAAAAGCGTGAAAAACGAAAGGAAGCTTGTGAACTCGGCGGGGAAATGAAGGTCCATCACCAGAGGAACCAGAAGTATTGACATCACAAGAAGGTGGGAAACACCAAGGTGAATCTTCAGTCCAAGGGCGTATGACACAAGGGCCAGAAACACCACTGTCAGCTCTGACACCACTAGAGCTTTCTTGGCATGGGGGCCAAGATAAGTCTCAACTTCCTCCTCAACAGTCCCGGGGGTCATATCAATTATCAGATAGCCCAGACCAAGCATATACACGAACCCTGCAAATATCACGAAAACTGAAAGCAGACCGACCTCCTTGGCCAGCACTGGAAGAGCAAAGACCCCTGCCCCAACAATAGCCGAAATTAAAAGGGATACCGAGGTATCAAATCTATCCACGTAACCCATAAAGCAGGCACTATAAAATCCTTTCCAGGTTCAGCTCAAAGGCTGCCATCGGCATCCCAATTCTCTCAGAGATTCCAGGGAAGACCTCACCATATACACCGAAGTCAGAAACGGCAGTGCGGCCGGGCATAAAAAATGGATGTTCTCCCTGCTCCCATTTCGCATTGATGGAAAACACGGAAAGGAACCGGTCCACCACCGCTTTTATCCCCGAAAAGCCCGCACCGGCGTGAGCAACCATACCGGCAAGCCTGAGCTCCTCGGAGGGGGTGAAAACCTTCCCAATCTCAAACACCCTCTGGGGGTAATCCGCATCCTTGTTCGCCAAAAAGACATCGAATATTCCAGGGAGGAGGCTCTGCCGGAGCGCTGAATACTCACTGCTCTTTGGATTTGACACACCCAGCTCATATGGACCACAAAGAGCGAGCAAGAGGGGGGATGTCAGCATAAATGTTTTCAGCTCGACAAACCCAAAACCAACCATCAGTTTCCGGACCTCATTTTCCAGCTCCTTCTCTCCCATGGGCTCACCCACGGAGAAGGAGTGTGGTATCTCCCCTTTGAATTTTTCATATCCGTGTGCTATTGCAACCTCTTCAGCGATATCAATCTGACCAAAAATGTCAAGGCGATACGGGGGGACAAGAACATCACCATCAAAACCAAGCCTCATCCTTTCCAGCCTCTCAACAACCTCATTCTTCTTCAGCTTCAAGCCAAGTATTCGGTTCACATACGAAAGATTGAGCTTCATTCTCCTTGGCAGGTAGGACGGACCTGGCGTAACAACCCCGAGCCTTCCTCCCCTTTCAGCAAGAGCCGTCGCGACAATAGCCACAATACCATCAGTTCCCTCAACGGTCCCTGTTGAGTCTATGAAAAAATTCCTGGTTTTGGGAGTAACCTTACAGAAATCGGCGTTAATTATGGGGGGCATCGAAAGAACCTGTCCCTCTGAATCCACAAGCACTGGTGCCTTCCCCTTCCCCACCAAGTGCGCGTACGCTCTCCCCTTGGCATTTGACTTCAGTATTTCCTTCCCGGTCATCTCGGACTCTTCCTCGAGGGGCTGGAACTTTATACTGTTAAGGGAAAGCTCCTTGTAAGTTATGGGGGGCTCAATCTTATCGAGGTCATAGATACCTATGCTGTATTTTTTTCTGTTCCTCCCCACGGTGGTGTGAAGCTTTTCCTGCATCTGCATGAGAGACTTTACAGCTTCACCAGACAACCTGGATCCAAGAACTGTTGAGAAGCTCAGGAACGGGCGGATTGTTGACTTTTTGACCCGGACCTCAACATCTGATGGCTCAACTTTCCAGAGAGGATACCCCGTCTCTGCCCCCAAGAAACCGTTTAGCGAACGAGCAATCCCCTCCGTGCAGACCATGTCCATTCTGTTTGGTGAGACCTCAACCCGAAGGCCATTCTCGTCAAAGCTATCCACAGGGGTCCCGAACATGTCTAAAGCCTCGATCACCCCTTCAAGCGATTGCCTGGCCTTCAGCAAACCTGCAAGCTCCTTGAAGTTCACATCGATTATCAAAGGAACACCTCCCTGTCCCTGAGCCACTTCAGGTCGCTCCTGTAAAGTTCCCTTATGTCCCTCAATCCATATTTCAACATAGCTATTCTCTCTATACCCAACCCCCACGCAAGGACATGAGTATCCTTCCCGGTGAGCGGCTTCACCACCTCGGGGCGGAAGATTCCAGACCCCCCAAGTTCAATCCAGCTTTTCTTTGATTCAAACCACACATCAACCTCTGCGGAAACCTCTGTGTAGGGGAAGTACCCCGGTCTCACACGGATCTTTGGGAAACCCAGCTTCCTGAAGAAGCTCTTCAGATACCCAACAAGGTTGTTGAAATTCACACCCTCATCAAAAACAATTCCATCAACCTGATAAAACTCGGCAAGGTGTTTGTAATCAACAGTCTCATTCCTGAATGCCCTGCCTATGGAAAAGACCTTGGCGGGTGGCTCCAGTTTTGAGAGCATCCTGGCCGAAACCCCGGTCATGTGGGTCCTCAAAAGTTTCCTGGTGGCTTCCTTCGGGTCCCATCCCCCCCATAAACCTTCATGAACCTTGGATACCGCCGCCGCCACCTCCGGGAGCTCTGCCTCACCCTCCATGTAGAAAGTGTCCTGCATCTCCCTTGCAGGGTGGTCCTGAGGGACGAAGAGGGCATCAAAACACCAGAACCCGCTCTCCACGTGGGGACCATCAGCCTCCATAAAACCCATCTCAAGGAAAACCCTGCGAATCTTCTCAATGATATCGGAGAGGGGATGATAGCGGCCCGCATATTTGGGTGGGACGGGAGTGTTGGGTGAAAAGGGAAGAAACTCCTTTTTCCTCCACTTCCCCCCCTTCAGAAGCCCGGGGGTGAGTTGAGTGATTGCCCCTTTCGCCTCGACCTTTTCCCCTTCTTCGGTGAGTCTGACGAGATAATCAACTTCTTTCTTTTCCCTTGCCCACTTGCGCTTCTTTAACAGGGCCGCCTCCTTGCTCCCGGGAAGAACCTTTTTCTTCAGCGCTATCTCCTCCTCGGTCAAAGGGGGATTCTCGACAGCGGCCACAACCTTCTTTCCCTTTATCTCAACCCATTTCCTCTTCAACGCCCAGTTGAGCGCGAGCCTGTCTTCCACCTCATCAAGTTTCTTCGGCAGTTGTTTCAACAACACCCGTTCCGGGACCCCTCTCCTGGCAACTGCCTCACCCTCCCCCGTAAGGACAATAGAAGACTTCGAAAGCTTTTCAACCTCGACCGCGCCCTTCTTACTCAAGCTGTATGCTATCCTCCCAACAGCAGACTTATCAACACCCATCTCCGGAGAAAGTTCCGAAGCAAGAGCTTCCGGCTTTCCTGTTTCCTCTTTCCTTTTTTTCAACAGCTTGACCAGTTTTGCCTCTGAGGGGTGCACAAAAAGGAGTGTGTAGGTTCTATAAAAGGTTGTTGCGAAAGAAATAAGTGAAATTCACAAAGAAGCTCGGAAGGTCGGGGAAGGTCGCGGAGGTCACTGATGAACGGTCCCGCGCCTTTGACATAGCATACTCCGGGGAGAAGGCATACCTGATAAAGGTCGTCCACAACATTGAGAGTGTCAACAGGGAGCAGGCGGAAACCATAAAGAAATGTGCCTCAGTCGTGGGTGCCGAACCCCTTTTTATAAGCGGGCACGGGAAAACCCCATTAAAGGAAAACGTCGTCTATAGGAGGCACGGAATTCCCGTTATGAAGGATAAGACCTTCCTGAAGTTCATGAAAGGCGAAAGGACATTCTTGGCCGACCGCGGGGGCATCAAGGTCCCCATCAAGGGGCTCGGACATGCCATGAGGAAGGTTGGGATGAGCAGGTCAACACTTGCCAAGCTCGTTGGGGTAAGCGTGGAGATGGTGAGAAAATATGAAAAGGGCATGGCGCATCCGGGGGAGAAGGTGGCCGGACGGCTGATAGACATTTTCGGGGATGGGATAGTCGAAAAACTCCATTATGAGCAGAAGGAAGTCAGGAAGGTGTATATAGGGAAGGCCCCTTTCGAAATGGCTGTGAAAAGAAAAAAGCCCATCCTGATAAGTTTCAAGTCCAGCCCGGAAAGGGTCAAGAACCTTGAAGCTGTCTCGGATGTGCTGGACGCCGAACCTGTGGTCACCAAGGACCTTGAAGGAATTGACCTGGAATAAATTTTTAAACAACCGTTTTCCCATCTAAAGTGATAGGAATTCAATAGGTGATTAAAATGGCAGAAGGAAATATCAGACAGCCGGTGGTAATACTGCCGGAAAATGCACAAAGGATACTCGGGCGGGATGCCCAGAGGATAAACATAATGGCAGCCAAGGCTGTTGCGGAAGTTATACGCAGCACCCTGGGACCGAAGGGAATGGACAAAATGCTGGTGGACAACCTCGGCGACGTTGTAATAACAAATGACGGGGTGACCATACTTGAGACAATGGACATTGAGCACCCTGCGGCCAAGATGATAGTCGAGGTGGCAAAGGCACAGGAAGACGAGGTGGGCGATGGAACGACCACAGCCACTGTGCTGGCCGGTGAGCTGCTCAAGAGAGCAGAGGACCTTCTGGACCAGGACATACACCCCGCTGTGATAGCCCATGGATACAAGCTGGCTGCCGAGAAGGCCATGGAAGTCGTGGACAAGATAAGTTTCGAAGTAACGCTGAACGATCTGGAACTCCTGAAGAAGATTGCAAAGACCAGTATGAATGGAAGGGGAACAGAGATGGGAATAGACTACCTCGCCAAGCTATCTGTTGAAGCCATAATGAAAATAGCTGATGAGGGAGAGATAGACGTTGAAAACATAAAGATTGAAAAGAAAGCTGGCGGGAGCATGGAGGACAGCGAACTCATAGACGGGATCGTGCTCGATAAGGAAAGGGTCCACAGCGGAATGCCGCGGGTTGTCGAAGACGCCAGGATAGCCCTGCTGAACCTCGCCCTCGAAGTGAAGGAGCCGGAGACGGACGCGCAGATACAGATAACCTCTCCAACCCAGCTGGAAACCTTCCTCGAAAAGGAGGAGGAAATGATAAAGAAAATGGTCAACAAGCTCAAGGAAGCAGGAGCAACTGCTGTCTTCTGTCAGAAGGGCATTGACGACCTGGCACAGCATCTTCTCGCAAAGGAAGGTATATTCGCCGTGAGGCGAGTGAAGAAGAGCGACATGACAGCACTGGCCAGGGCAACAGGAGGCAAGATAGTGACAGATATAAGGGACATAAGTGAGTCAGACCTCGGGTTTGCAAAGAAAGTTGAGGAGAAGAAGGTTGCAGGGGAATCGATGACCTTTGTCGAGGGCTGCAAGGATCCGAAGGCCGTTACAATACTCCTGCGCGGTGGAACGGAGCACGTAACTGACGAAGCGGAGCGCGCCCTGAAGGACGCCATAAAAGTGCTTGCCACTGCCCTGGAAGATGGCAAGGTCGTTGCCGGCGGTGGCGCAACAGAAATCAGCGTTGGGGCGGAGCTGCTGAAGATGGCCCCGAAGGTCGGGGGAAGGGAACAGCTGGCAATCGAGGCCTTCGCGAGGGCCATGGATGTCATCCCGAGAAGCCTCGCGGAGAACGCAGGACTGAATGCAATAGACCTCCTGGTAAAGGCAAAGAGTGACCATGGATCCGGAAAAATCAGGAATGGTATAGACGTCAACAGCGGAACTGTGAAGAACATGGCGAACCTTGGAGTCATAGAACCATCAAGAGTGAAGAAACAGGCGATAAAGAGTGCAAGTGAAGCCGCGACAATGATACTCAAAATAGATGACGTCATTGCCGCGAGCAAGCTTGACAAGGGAACAGGCGACAAGGAGAATATGGGTGATATGGGCGGCGGCTTCTAGCCGCGGCAAACCTTTTTTATTTTCATTTCCTTTCCTTATGTGATCTCGGATTATCTCAAGGAAATGAGACTGACCCATTGGTATAAAGCCTTGATAGTTTTTTCAGGACCTCTTTTCGGTGGAGCCCTGCTTTCCTCAAGTCTCCTGAGGCTCATAATGAGCTTTTTTGCCTTTGGACTCGTGGCGAGCTCCATATATGTGATAAATGACCTCAAGGACGCTGAAAAGGACAGATTGCACCCAAAGAAGAAAGAACGACCGATAGCAAGCGGAAAAATCGACGCAAAGAACGCAGTTATCTTCAGCAGTGCACTCCTCCTCTCTTCACTCTTACTGGCCTGGGCAGTGGATAGAACTGTCCTGTGGCTGGTTCTTTGTTATTTTTTCCTCATGCTACTCTACACATTTTTCCTGAAGGAAATTGCTGTCATCGACGCCTTTGCGATAGCAGGGGGCTTTGTAATCAGGGCACTCGCAGGTTGCTTCGCCGCTGGGATCGAGGTGACCACATGGTTCTACCTGGTAATATTCTTCTTTGCGATATACCTGGCATTCTGCAAGAGACTGACAGAGCTGTCCCTCGCCGGGAAGGAACACAAAAACAGCCTGGCCGTCTATGAGCACCTGTCGGAAATCGGGATAGCAATCTCCGGCTCCGCAACCCTTTCAATGTATGCGATATACACGCTCGAAAAGAGCGGGCTGGTTATGTGGTCAGTCCCCCTCGCCTTCCTTGGGATGTTGCTGCACCTCAGGGAAACCTTTGCAGGGAAGGAAGTCCATGAAAGCCTGAAGAGCCCAGAACTCATACTGACCGGCCTTGCCTTTATCGTTATTGTTCTTCTAAGCCTTTATTAAATCGGGCGATTTCTCTGGTGGTGATGAAAAGAGGGTCGTCTGACAGGTGATGAGACCTCACTGAAACTGACTAAATCAGCTCTTCTTCCTTGTCCCTGCTCGAGTAAATTCCATACGCAAGAACAGCAAGGGCGAGTATCACACGGAAGTCCAGATTCAGCTTGACCGTGGACTTCAACAAAGCATACCGGGAATAATACATGGAGGTTATGTAGTCTCCGTGCTCATATGCATCCCTGGCTTTCTCTATATAGCCCGAAGCAAGCCTTGAACTGAGCGGGTTCAGGCTCTCAACCTGCGCAAGGAGCTCCTTGGCCTGCCCCCTGTGCTTCAATGAACGCGAGAGAAAGCTCTCAAGCCCTGCGCTCCTCACCAGGCTCATATACTTTTTCACTGCAGTCTCATCATCACCCAAGTCATGCAGTCTCTTGACCTCCTCGAGCTCTGGCAAGCGAATGCACTTTAATGGTGGAAGCCTGAAATTCTCCAGCACCTCAGAAACAACATTCGCTTCGACACACCCATATGTTGTGTAGTCAATTTTATCAGACAGGTGCTCATAGGCTTCTCCGTAGCTGGAGTACCCAAAAAGGAGGGAAGAATTCAGGGAACCATTCTGGAGTCTGAGTGGTTCACCCGGGGGTTCCAACTCGAAGTTTGATCTGAGTGCCACCCGCTTCTCCTCAAGCGGGTCAAGGGCAACCCCCACCATAGCAGGCATATCACCGGAAACATACCTGGCAGGAATCTCAAACGACAGCTCCGCAGTTGAGTTTATAAGATTCTTCACAGTCAGTTCATCCCCGGAAGACAGGACCTCAACAGATGGACCGAAGAAACTCACATTATGCTCGCCACAAGGAACCTCCACAAGCACTTCGGAACCGTCATAGAAGAAGGGCGCTGTTGAATTCATCCTCCTGCCACTGAATGGGTGTTCTATTGGGACAAGAACAGTCTCAAACTCACAGCCCGAAATGAAAACACACCTGGCCTCAGCTTCAAGACCATCAACAGAGTAGCTACAGTGGTGGTATGCCGGGTCCAGCAAGGACTCGTAACTTACATTGAAAATCACAATGGGCCCAACGTCCTTCAAGTTCAACCGGACAGTGTCACCGGAAAAACTCACAGAGGACAGGTAGGAGGTATCACCAACAAAGTTCTGGGAGTCTATATGCCTTGGGGGGAAGGGAAGATCCAGCACCGAGCTCGCCGAATCAAGCTGAACCCCCCAGCTGTTGTTCACGAGAACCGCGCAGTGCACATCAAAGGGCCTGCCAAGGACCGGTTTTTCAGGGTAGCACAAAACCCTGGAAGGAAGGTTTGAACTGAAGTCTTTCAGCAATTCGTCATACTTTTCCCTCATTTCCTCAAGGTATGGCTCTCTGGAAAGGTAATAGATAATGCTGTCAACATAACCGGAAAATGCTGAAATCTTTCTGTCCTCAACCTTCACATCAACCCCCCTGTCCCTAAGAAATTGGGATAGACTCAGCAGCTCCGCCTTAATCTTCATGGCGCGATCCCTGTATTTCTCAAAAAACCTTTCCTCCACGTGATCCTTGAATGCCCTGACACCCGCAAGAACCTCGCTGGCACCTTCCCCACCGAGATTCCCAGAAAGACCGACCTTCCGCTGAAGAACCCGCAACTCATCTTTGAACTCCATAAGTTCAGAAACATCAAGATAAGGTTCAATCCTTTCCAGGAGTTCCAAGGTGAAGTTCAACTCGGATTCCGCCAGCTCCAGACTGAGCCTGTCGGCCTCATCTTGAAGCTGGTTTTCCTCAAGATATTCAATTCTCGCATCCAGGAATGCCTGGGATGTTAGGAGAAGCCTCTGTGGCAGTTCCCCGTCATACTCGCACGGCCGCCCGTATGACCTGCAAAGGGCTTCCATTGTCTCAACCTGCCCGGTGAGGTATGACCAGGCAGATGCCACCAGTCCATCCATGTAGGATCCCTCAACCAGCACCCTTTCGTACCCCAGAAACTTCTCGCCTGAACTTTTCGAAACCCGAGCGGCCTCCATCGCCCTGAAGAGCTTTTCATACGCCTCCTTCACTCCTGAAAGTGTCGGCACATCCCAGCTCGACGCCACCAACTCACCGGATCCCTGAAGCAAGGAGAGTGCCAGCCTGACTGATGAGTTTGAAAGGATTGAGTTAAGGGCCTCCGCCTGCGAAACAACCAGCGACTCCTGATCCAATTTTTTCACAGCTTCCCTTTCCCTGGAACCGAGAAACTCTGATACAGCAAGCAAGTAATCTTTCAAGTCCCGGACCCATAAAAGTCTTCTGCGGAACTCAGACATATCAGGTCTCAACAGTGCATCTTCCAGCTGACCTCTTGTGTAAAAACCCTCAGGTGTGCAGGGGGAAGTCACACCAGGAAAGTAAACAGCCAGGAGGTATCTGGGAATCGAAACGGTACCATTAGAAGTTTCTATTGAGCATGAAGGCTCAAGAGGCCTGGGAAGAATTGTCGGGGAAGACTCCAAGGGGTCCATGCCTTCCACCCTCATACGCAGATCCATGTAGGTGACCCCATTTGGGAGGGCTACCCTCCCCGAAAACTCCGAAAGATCCTCTTCTTCATCCAGCAGCTCCATAAGGAGTTCGAGGTCATTTTGCATGAACTTCCCCTGAGCTGTGTCCAGCTTATAGGCAGTTCCAACAAGACGCTCTATGCCGGACCTGAGACCCCTGCCGAAGAAACTGAGGACCATGTTTTTTATGAAGGGAACCTTCTTCTTCATAGAAAGGGAGTCCTCCTGAACCTCCCTGGCAAGCACAACTGCCTCACTCCGGAGTTTGCGGAGCTCGGCGACATCCTGCTGGAGCGAATCATAGTAAAACGCCGCCCTCCCATCAATTCCAAGTTCCCCGGCACTTGGGAGGTACGGGACCTCGGGAAGGGAAGCGAACTGTGAAGCATACTCATATGCCATGTCGCTGTCCCAGAAAAGTTGGTCCACGAGCGTTCCAGTGTAGGCAAATACAGCCAGGAACAGGAAAATGCTAACCTTTTTCACGCTCCCACCCCCTGCGACCCCACCAGATAAGAAGCACTGCCAGAGGTAACAACATGAGATAATTTACACCAAGCTCTCTCCTTACAGGAGTCTTTTCCACCCAAAAATTTTCCCCCTTCAAAGGAAGGGGCCTGGAGTGAAAGCTTATATTGAGTTCCGGAAGCTTTTCAACAACCCTGGGGTGTCCATCCCCAGAAACCAGAAGAAGCGGCAATTTTTCCTCTCCTTTGGAAAATATGAGGGTTTCTTCATCTATGCTATCCAAGACATAGCCGGAAAAGCTGAGGGGGCAGTCCCTCTCAAATTCGAGAAGAGCATCATAAAGTGCAAAGAACTGGGGATCCTCAACGGAAGCCATTCTCATCAGCTCGTCCCTGTAGTCCAGAACAACTTCGTGACAAAGCGGGTATCCCTCAAGCTTCCCGGCCAGAAGCTCAAGAGCCTTCCTGCCACTTATCTTCCCTTTCATGAGAGCCTCCCCAATGGAACTGTCCCGCTCATAGACTCTGGAAGGGAAGTCCGGCACCGACCAGCTGGAAACCGCCACAAGCGACTGTGGGCGGGATTTCTCCAGGAGACCCAACAAGGTCCGCAGCGAGTTTTTACCATCACAGACATCCACCAGATAATCGTCCCAGCCATACTCATAGTATATCCTCGCCGCGGATTCAATGGAATCACAGGAATAATTCGATGAAATTGCCGTCCCAATTGCGGCTTCCATCGCTCTCTTCGTTTCCTCATACCCGAGAGCCTCGGGAGAAAGCGAGTCAGAAACCATTCTGGACAGGAACTCCGAGCTGACCGCCCCACCGCTGTTCTTGAAAAACAGGGAATTAATGAAAAATTCTGTGGCTTTCTCAAGGGAGCGAAGGGGTTTTCCAGGGCATACTGACTTGAAAAGACCATAACTCAACCGGTCATACAAATCCGGATATGTCAACGCCGCAACCCTTGGGTCGCCGGGGGGGTATGCCCTGTGCTCCTCCTGAAAAATCACAGCATAGGGCGAGTCGCAGGCAAGAACAGAAGTTAGCACAAGAACAAAGGCGATGAACGGTTTATGCATACCGTAGATACTACTACGCCGTAGGTTTTAAAATATTGATGTCGGACCTCTGCGGCCAAGCAGGACCTCCCTGTCATGAGTGGGGAAAAGATGAGAGTATTTCCCCTCTGCAGAATGGTCATATTCAGGAACTCATCAAGGCTCACATTCACCTGAACACATCTACCGTCCTGCCAGTTACCATATGTGAAATTCCATCTCTCTTTGAAGTTCTCCACCTCCCCATCCACAACCGCCCTCCTGAAGTCATACTCAAAGTTTCTCGCCATGTAGAAAGCCTCATCCGCATCCATCAGCACCCCTTGATTTTTCAGCTCAGATGAAACAAGCGTGCCATAGATAGCATATAGATTCACGAGAGTGGATGCGAGAAGGAAGAACCATGTTATGGCAAACACTCCGCGACGCATATTCTGTGCTCACCTCCACCAAAAACTCTGTTGGTGCAGTAACGGAACCTGTAAGGGCATTTGTGGAACTCCTCCCCGTCCACCCAGATAGCAAAACTTCCCGCAGGGAGTTCCTGAGGTGAATGCCCGTACATAAGCATCTGGGCGACGTCCTGTGCATATACCTCTGTCTCCCTGAGAACCGGAACAGGCTCTGATTCCATAACATAGAACAGGTAAGGTAGGAGAAATATCACCAGCAGAATCTCTATTGAAAAGAAACCCCTCACACAAAGAACTGCAAATAAGCCTTAAATACCTAATGAACCTCCAAATGCTTAAATTCTCCCCCGGACAGATAATTCCGTGGCAGACTGGGTCGATGAAGTCAGACAGGGCAGGGAAGAACTCTCAATAGGTTATCTGATAAAAGCGAAGGGAAAGCGGGGCAATGTCGTCAAGAGCTACAAGAAGAACCTGGAAGCCCATATGGTGAATATGAAGGTCGATAAAGGAATCAACACGGGACTCGTCCCACCGATGCAACCGATGATGGTCCTGCTCGAAGGGGACAACCTTGACTTTGAATCCTTCTCAAGGGACTGGATACTGAAGTTCTCCGGGACAGGTGGGTTCAGACTAAAGGCTGTGCAACTCTTCGAGAAATTTTACTACAGTGAAGCCTCACAGGTCCACGGAACGATGCTTCAAAAAATAACATACCAGAGAAACCAGGCCAAGGAGTTCCTCGCCTCCATCCAGAACCTCAAAACCGCCATAATAAACATAGAAAGCGACCTAGAAAAGCTCAACGAGCAGTTGAAGGCCTTCCAGGACGGGGACTGGGAACAGATAAAGGGGCTGTTCATAGACAACTATGGTGGACCGCAGAGGAGCTGGACCGCCATCGCAAGGAATGTCCCCCTCGTGAGAATGGCCATGACCTGGTTCCTCCGTCTGAAGGTGAAGAAATCCAGTGAGGAAGACATGCCCATAAAGGAATTTTCCAGGCTGAAGATAAACGAAAAAACCAGCCCGGATGACCTCAAGAAAATTTCCAGGAGGATAGATGAGTGCAAGAAAAGACTCGAAAAGGGTGCGAAGGAAAACAAGAAACTCATGCTCGAGGAGATTGACAAACTCGTGAAGGACGAACAGATGAACCCGGCGATAGCAAATTATCTGAAGAGAAAGATTGAGGAATTCTGGAACTGGGTGGTTGACTATGTGAGCTGGCTTTCGCGGACCCGAAACAACATAATGAACAATCTCATCCAGCAGAAAGCCAACCTGAAGCTCTACATGAAATGGGCAGCGGACCACATAATACAGGCCAAGAGGATGGAAATGAAACCGGAGGATGTCGTGGGGGATTTCCCGGAATTCAGTTTCAAGGGAGCACCAAAGGAAGTGCTGGCATCAGACTATGTATTTTATGCTGATGAGGAACATAGACCGGACATATACGAGCTGTGCAGACCCTGGACACCTGTAATAATGACCTCCATTGTTATGGCAACGACCATCGAGCTTCAGAAAAAATTCATGGAAATGGGATTCATAACCTTTCATGGGTATATGCACCACCATGATGCTGAGATGCTTCCGGAACTGGCAAAGAGTGGAGGAAAGAGCCTGCTGGATGTGATGCGTGACTCCGGGGCGATAACCGATGATGAGCTGCCAAAAATATTTACACCGGAGGAAATAGAGGAGATGAAGTGGAAGGAGAAAAAAGGGAAAGAAACTTTCAAGGATAAACTCTGGTGGCTCGGGAGCGAACTGTGGGACAACTTCCAGGGTGTGCTAAGCATCTTCGGGATGGAACTTCCGAAGCAGAGCCTTCCCTGGACCAGGGAGCGCAGGGCGGCCTCCATGGCAGCTGATCTCGCACTGAAGGGCGTAAGAGACTTCAAAAAGAGTAAAGGAATGCTGGTGGTTGAGTAACCCATATAAATTTTTCATTCTGGGCGTTTCATGTCCAACAAGTTGGTTCCCTCCGCAGCGGTTGAGAGACTCGCAAGGAAGGCAGGAGCAGAAAGAATAAGCGCAGATGCTGTTAAGGCCATCTCGGATATTCTCGAAGAATACGCAGAGCAGGTTGCCAGACGGGCAGTAAAGTACACCAAGTACGCAAAGAGGAAAACTATAAAGCGCGAGGATATTGAATTATCGGCGTCGGAATGAAGACACTCATAGTTTGTATAGATAGGGATGACGATTTGGGTAGGAAAGCTTCTATAGAAGGCCCTGTGATCGGGAAACGGGCCGCACTCAATGCTGCCGTAAAACTCCTTATGGTGGATCCATCGGAAACGGACGCAAACGCAATATTTGCCGGATTGAAGCTCTATGATGAAATAAAGGACGAAAAGGAAATCGCTGTGCTGACCGGGTCGGTGAAGGTAGGGTATCAGAGTGACATCCGGATAAAGAAGCAGCTTGACTCAGTTTTAAAGAAATTCAAGGCTGATGGAGTTATTTTGGTGAGTGACGGGAAGGAGGATGAGATGGTCCTCCCAATAGTTGAGTCCGTTTCCCCCGTCATAAGTCTGCACAGAATAACAGTTCACAGTGGAGAGGAGCTCAAGGGAGTTTATTATTCGCTGGCAAACTTCCTCAAGAGAGCAACGGAGGACAGAGACCTCGCCAAGCTCATCTTTGGCGTCCCTGGCATAGTAGCCCTTACATATGCCATCCTTGGGGCACAGAGCTGGAGATTGATATCCGGGGTCCTGGCGGCATATCTGATAGTCAAGGGTCTTCAGCTCGAAAGGCCGGTGGGGGGTCTCTTCAATTATTTCAAAAGGTCCTTCCTGAACCTGAGTCTGTCCTTCTTTCTCTACCTGGTTTCGATGGTCCTTGTCGTGATAGCAACCGTCAAGACAACATATATTCAAGCGACCTCAACCATGGAGCTGGTGGCGCGAATCTCAGTTGACACAGGACCTCTCTTCTTTTACAGCGTGCTATCCCTTCTCGTCGGACTCGCCATAGACTCCTTGCCCAACCGGCAGAAAGCCTATAGCTTCATCAGTGCTGGTGTGGGACTTGGCGTCGTTTCCCTGGTCGCGAGAAGCGTGGGCTCCTGGGTTTTAGACCCCACTTACCCGTTGTCATATGTTGTTACTACGACCCTGTTGGGTCTTATTGTCGTAACTCTCGTTAAGCTATCATCTAAATTCATAAGATAGTAGTTACGTAATACTGCACTAAAACAGTTACTTTCTAAAATACATAACATATTAAAACATAAACAAAAAAGCATCACGTGGGAAGCAAACAGATTGACGGAATGTTCCTGCACGAGAAGCCAGCAAGGCTGCTAATAAAGATAAAGGAAGGAAAGGGAACAAAGTATGCTTCTGTTCTGGCAAAGGAAGTGGACTGCACATATTCCCACTGCATCAGGATTTTACAGAGCATGGAAAAACTCGGGCTCATTTCCTTCAAAAAAGGTGGCAGGACGAAGATGGTGTCCATGACAAAATTCGGTGAGGACGTCGCCTTCGCACTCGAAAACATCTACCGCCTTTTTGACCGCTCACCTAAGAGATGAAATCTCGGTCACATAGGACTCTATTCTGTCCAGCAGTTCCTCCAGGACATACCGCCGAAAGACCCTGAAAGCCACTGAAAGATCCCCTTCTGCCAGCCTGTAATTCTTTCTCCCCTCAACAAGCCTCAGGGCCTTCAGCCGTTCGAGATGATACCTGACTGCAGATGGTGTTATTTTTGCCATTTGGGCCAGTTCAGTGACCGAAACAGAGCTTTTCTGTAGAAACGCCCGGAATATTGCCTCCAGGGGGCTCTTTGAGTCACCCGGGCGGATAAGCCCCATAGAAAGCAAAAAAACACGCAAATCTCTTTCAGCATTCCCGCTCGGGGGTTCATATTTTCTCAGTGTAATTTCAAATATTGGCGAATCTCCCATAATATTTCGCAGGTCGGCGAAACTATTAAGGTTTGCCTCCAGAGCACGCCTAAAGGTGATTGTGCGTGAGCCATTCCCGGGAACCCTATTCCGCACAACCCTGAAAAAGTATTTATATGTGCGAAAATTTACACATTATGTCCGAAAAATGCTGTTTTACCAAGAGGGGGTAGAAATTTCGGAAAAACAGCGAAAAATTTCGCGGAACAGGGAGGTGGTTTGATGCTCGAAATAGCTGTAAATGAAGTGCCACTTTCTGGAATAAAGTCTGCTGAACAGCTTGCGGCCTTCGTGCTGAAGTCTCTCGGTCTATCAGATCTCAATGACGAAAGGGATGTGGACATCCTGATAGCCTTCATAAGGAATAAAGGAGGGTTGAAGGTATACGAGCTAAAGGAGATTGCCGGGCTGGGGCAGACCGCCACATACTCAAGAATAAAGAAGTTCCTGAATGCGGGGCTCATCTACAAGGCCAAAGGCTCAGTCTATCGCCTCCGGGAAAGAACCCTGAAGGACACCCTGGACTTCCGCGTGCGCAAGGATATTGAAAGAGTTTTTAACAGCATAGTGGAGGTTAGCGAGGAACTGGAAAAGAAAATCAAGTAAATTTCCACAAAAAACTATTTTGTTTTTACAAATAGATGTTTGCCACAAAACTTGAAAAGTTGCTGAAAAACACATATAATTCCTGCGAGCTATACGAAAAATAGGCAAAACTGTAAGCACTTGGAAAGGACAAACGAAGGCAGCGGCACACAAAAAACACGGCTGACAGCCCCGTGGTGTAGTGGTCAAGCATGCGGGACTTTGGATCCCGAGACCCCGGTTCGAATCCGGGCGGGGCTATCCCGGACAGGGCGCACCCGGAGTCACAAGTTCTTATAAAAAACAAAAAACTTTTTAGAGCAGACTCTTTGAGCTTCGTTGACATCAATTAACCCAGATTGACGCTCAATAACGTCAAAAATCAAACCAATTTGACGTCATTTGCGCTCATTGCAGGGATTTGATGTTAATATCAATCTCAAATAAGGGCAAATAAGGTCAAGTAAGCGTAAAAGAGCTCAATGATGTTAGTGATTTCTGTTTCTGTTAAGTGAATTTTTGCATGTCACCATCAGGTAGATTATTCCACTTATAAAGAACCCCAATTTGTGAGAGTTATTATGAGTGGTGATGATGTCTTTGAGCTCGTTGGACACAGAATTGTGAGAGCTTTTGGGCTGGAAAGGCCCACCAGGGTGCAGAAAGTGAGCATTCCGGAGCTTTTGAGAGGGAAAGAATGCCTCATTGTGGCAGAAACTGGAAGCGGAAAAACAGAAGCGGTAATGATACCAATACTAAAAATGCTTCCAAGAGAGCCCCTGGCCTGCATTTATGTAACTCCCCTGCGCGCGCTGAATCGGGATATATTCACCCGGATGAAAAAAGCCTGTGAATCCCTGGACTTCAAAATAGAAACCCGCCATGGAGACACCAGCCAACGTGCACGCCATGAACAGCTCAAAGATCCGCCAAACATACTGGTTACAACTCCTGAAACCCTGCAGGCAATACTCGTCGCACCAAAGTTCCGGCAATACCTGAGAAACACCCGCTTTGTTGTCGTTGACGAAATTCATGAACTTCTGGACAACAAGCGCGGGCCGCAGCTCGCATGTGCCATCGCCAGATTGAGACGCGTGGCCAACTTCAAATTACACGGGCTGTCCGCAACAATCTCGGAACCAAAAAAGGTTGCCGCATACTTCTGGGGTGAAAATGTCAAAACGATAGTCAGCAAAGATGAAAAGGTTAAGGAAATCACGGTCGAAGTTCCAGGATGCACGGAAGAAGATTCCGCAACCTCAAGAGAGTCAGGTATGCCGCTGCAAACTGTGGCAAAACTGCGACGCATCAATGAGCTCATTTCAAGAAGCACAATAATCTTCACAAACACAAGAAGCACGGCTGAGATTTTAACCAGCCGGTTGAAAAGATTAATTAACATCAAAGTGCATCACGGAAGTCTCAGCAAGGAACACAGGGAGTCTGTGGAGAAGGAATTCAAAGAGGGTATAATTGACAAAGTCGTTTCCACCAGCTCACTCGAGCTCGGGATTGATGTGGGCCACGTGGAGCAGGTAATACAATATGGCTCACCCCGCAGGGCGGATGCATTCACACAAAGGGTCGGGAGGAGCGGACACTTCATCCACAGAAAATCGCGGGGGGTCATCATATGTGATGTTGGAGAGGCTGCGGAAAGCGCTGTGATCGCAAGAAGAGTTTTGAGCGGGGAACTCGAACCAATCGAAACCATGGAGTGCCCCCTGGATGTCCTGGCGCATCAGCTCGTCGGACTAGTACTGGAAGAACGCGAAGTGTCCATTCCCGAGGCAGTCCAACTCTTCAAGTCCACCTGGGTTTTCAGAAAACTGACCATGGAAGATTTCATGAGAACTCTCACACTACTCGAACAGCTGGGGTATATCAGAAGAGATGGGGACTTCTACCGGAGACGGGTAAGGGCGTGGAAATACTACTACAACAACATATCAACAATCCCAGATGAACGAAAGTGCAAGCTCATAGACAGCACCACAAGAAGGCCCATCGCCACCCTGGATGCTGAATTTGTTGAAGAGCTGCAACCTGGAGAGCGCTTTGTGGTCGCGGGCACCACATGGAGTGTCGTGAGCAAGGAAGGGGACCGCCTGTTCGCCACAAACACCGGGGAAACTGATGCAGTAGCCACGTGGTCCGGGGAGCTCATCCCCGTGGACTTCTCAGTCGCCAGGGAGATCCCGGACGCCATAAACTCGCCAGAAAAATATCCCCTTGAAAAAAGGACCGCCGAAGAGGTAAAAAAGCTGGGGGAATACTCTAAAAACATCAGGGTAGAGACCCACAGAGACCTCACCATAATAATTACCTGGGCGGGGAACAAGGTCAACAACACACTTGCTCACATTATAGGGGCTTTCCTCGCAGCACAGTTTGGAGAAAACGTGGGGATGAAGAGTGATGAGTTTGGCATTGTAGTAAAGGGGCCAAGAACCAATGTGAGAAAAATCCTGGAAAGCATCGACCCGAAACACATGGAGCGGTGGATCCGTGTGACTGCAGAACACTCACAGCGCTTCAGAAGGACATTCATACATGTCGGGAAAAGATTCGGGATAATAGAAAGGGGATTCCACGGGATACGGCCGAAAAAATTCATTGAGCTGTGGTCCGGGACGATTGTTGACAAAGAAGCTTTCAAGGAGTATCTTTTCAAGAACATGGATATCAAGAGGACTGCAGAGCTCCTCGGGCAGATAGGAAAGAGACTTTCCATAGAAGAGGGTGAGCTCTCAGGGATTGGGAGATACATGGTTGAAAAGTTTTACCCAGATGTTTTTGAGGCCTCACGCCCAAAAAAACAGATATTGGCAGCCATCCGCGCCCGGCTGGAAAACACCGTGCTTCCCCTATCGTGCATGTATTGTAAAACAGACCTTGGAAGCTTTCGAGTGAACTCCTCCCCCGACAAGTGCCCCGAATGCGGGTCCAGATTTTTGGGGGTCCTGAGGTCACCCAAAATACTGAAGAAACGTGACCTGAGTGTTGAGGAGAAGCGGGAACTTAAAGCCGCAAAACTCTCGGGGGAGCTTTTCCTCTCATATGGAAGGCTCGCCCTCCTTATCCAGGCTGGCAGGGGTGTCGGACCGACCAGCGCGGCCAGAATCCTCAGAACCTGCAAAAATGAGCGGGAAATGCTGGAAAAACTCTATGAGGTGGAGAAAATCTATACCCGCACAAAACCCTTCTGGGATTAGGGGCAACCCCCTGTTTGCAAGCCACAAAAGTGGTTTGTGAATAAACCAGCAAAGGAATTTACAACTAATTGAATAAAACAGCAGTTATTTGAATCCTAAGTTCCCCCTTCGGTCCAAAAATGCACCAAATATAATTAAACCAAAAAACAAAGGCTTTCTTTTAATTATTTTTTGTCTTCACTAGATATGTGTAAAATCGCTTCTGCGACGTCCCCGTACTCCTGCAGGGCCTTCTTTGCCTCCCCCTCGCTGCATCCTGTTTTTTCCATAATCAGTTCCACATCCTCAGAACCACTGCGAAGCACTTGATGTTTCCCCATCACCTGGAAGACCACATTGCCCATCATGTTGGCCTCGACCACCACAGGAGACTCGAAGACCCAGCTTTCATCATCAAATTCAAAAATCACACGCCGGGGAGAAAGCTGCTTCGTCTTCAGGTGCTTTGCAAGTGCACGCATATTCATAAAATAGAAAAAGGGGGGGATTTTAAAGGTCTACTGCCTTCAAGGTCTTCCTGCCGTTTCCGGCAGCCCTCTTGGCGGCTTTGTCGAGCACCCACTCAATGAAGCGCTCCATAGCATCGTAAAACTCCCCGCTCACCCTCAAGTCCATCCGCTTTGCAAAAGCTCTAACTTCTGTTTTCTTTACGTACGCCATAGTTTGCAAAAACGCCGTTAAATATATACTTTTCCGTTATGTTTTTAATGCATTTGAACAGTGTTTGAAGTGGTCAAAACATCTCACCCGTGGAAGAAAGTCAGAGGGCGGAAGAGCAGGTGGAAGTGGAGAAAGAAAAAGATGCGACGCTTGAAGAGGCTCAGGCGCAAGATGAGGAAAAAGTGACCGACCACTTTATCCCCCTGGATTTTGTTATTTCTCTCAGCACGGCCGTGGCATAGCTCCCCTTCGGGAGGAAAAACCGCAGCACCCCTGCCTTGTAGTGAGGGTCTATGGGGACAGTGAGGGCCCTCCTCCTGCCCTTGCCAGGAAAATCCTTCAGGGACAAACCCTCCTCCCTCAGGACATCCCTTTCAATTTCTCCCGGAACACCGGATGCCAGCCGGAGCTTCCGCCCGAACACCGGACCGGTGGGACCGAAGCGGGAAAGGACATCCCCATCCATCACACCAGTCCCGAGCCTCCTTGACAGAACCTTGTTGAAAAGATATGAACAGTAGGCATCTTCCATCAATCTGAAATACCTGCGGGTAAATGGGATGCGTGACTTTCTCATTAAAGCTTTTGCCTCATCCTTTTTTCCCCTTATGAGGAGCTCGCCAATCCTGTGGTTCGAATGGCTGAACCTCTGCGGGCCGAAAAAATTTGGAACACCGGTGGCACGCAGCTCCTTGAGCACCCTTCCCATTCCCGGCCTGCCCTCAAACTTTATCCTGAACCAGTTACCAAGCAAATTCCCAACTTTCAGCTTCTTCCCGGATCTCTTCACAACCCAGAACCTGAACCCCCTGCCAGCGGGGGGAAAGGGAACGGGAGAAGAAATCCACTGGAAAGTCCTGCCCTTACGATCCTTGAGCCCCGCATACCCTATCTCTTTCGCATCCACCCCCGCAGCAATTTCCCCAACAACAGCAAGGGTGTTCCTGCCCCACTTTTCCAGAAGACCCCAGAAATGCTGACCGTGACCGGAGGGTATAAACCTCGGCACCTCAAACACTTCAAACGAAATAACCTCCAGCGGAATACCTCTCGAGCCTGTTATGTAGCCTTCAGCACCGGGTGGATCAATCATCACAAAAAGAAGTTGGGCAACAAATATTAAGGAATGACCCCCAGAGTTCTGTGGATTATCTCGGGTTTCTCAAGGATGAAGTTCTCCGGGCCTATGAAGTGGCGAAAAGGGCAAGGGCAAAAAAGCTCGACCCGGCCGCGGAAGTTGAGGTTCTCCTGACAAGTGAGCTGGCTGGGAGGGTCGAGAGCCTGGTGAGTGTGGCAATCCCGGAACTTGCCGGGTCTGGGTTGAGGGAAAGAATTCTCAGCCTGGAAGAGGAACTCGGGAAGGGGAGTGAAGAAATAGGGTTTGTAATAGCGAAGGAGGTTTCCGAAGGGAGGTTCTGCAAGTTCCCCAGCAAAGAAAAGGCAATAGAGGGGGGCATGCGGGTCGGGACGGCTTACTGGACCCTTGGAATCACCACGGCACCACTTGAAGGGCTCACCCACGTAAAACTCAAGAAAAGGATGACTGGAGGAGAATACCTTGCAATTTACTTCTCCGGACCAATAAGGAGCGCGGGGGGAACGACCAACGCAATGATTGTGATGCTCGCGGACTTTCTCCGGAAAAAGTTCAACATAGGCGAGTATGACCCGACCCCCCAGGAAGTTGAGAGATACTGCCTCGAGGTTGAATCATATCACCGCAGGGTTGCGAGGCTGCAGTACCTGCCCGGAAAAGAAGAACTCTCGTATCTTGTGAGGAATCTTCCGGTGGAAGTTACTGGAGAAGCCACAGAGCGGATGGAAGTCCTGGCATACAAGGACCTGCCAAGGGTGGAAACCAACCGGATAAGGGGGGGAATGGCTCTCACCTTAAGCATGATAGCCCTGAAATCCCTAAAGTTGTTAAAGAGGATGAAGAAGTTCGGGAAAAAATACGAACTCACAAACTGGAACTGGCTGAAGGACCTCAAAAAATTCCGGCACAGCGGGGAAGCCAAAAAAGAAGGAGCTGTTTACATGTCCGAGATCCCAGGGGGAAGACCTGTCTTCAGTTATCCCAATACAGTTGGGGGGTTCAGACTGAGATATGGAAGGTCAAGAAACACAGGATTCGCTGCTGTGGGCGTCCACCCGGCAACGATGGTCATACTGGACAACTTCATGGCTGTTGGGACACAGCTGAAGGTCGAACTCCCTGGGAAATCTGCTGTGGTGGCACCTGTTGACAGCATCGAAGGACCAATAGTCAAACTCAAGGATGGTAGTGTCGTGAAAGTCAGAAGTGAAGAGCAGGCGAGGGAGCTCAGAAGAAATGTGGAAAAAATACTTTATGTGGGCGATATGCTGATATCTTATGGGGAATTTCTTACAAACGGCCGCAACCTGGAAGAACCGGGCTGGTGTGAAGAGTGGTGGAAAGAAGAGGTAAGGAAAAGGGGTGGGGATCCGAAGATATCAAACTTCAAGGAGGCCCTGAAACTCAGCGAGGAACTTGGGGTCCCGCTCCATCCAGAATACACGTATTTCTGGGAGTCCATATCAGGGGAAGATGTCAAGGAACTTAAAATGAACCTCAATTCGCCGGACAAAGTGAAAGAAATTCTGGAAAGGTTGGGTGTGGAACACCATGTCAAGGATGGAAAGGTCGCCCTTGAAGAGAGGGACAGAGAAATCCTGGAAACACTGCTCTCCGGCGAGTTGAAAAACGTGCCAGCTTCCGGGGTAGAAGCCGTAAACATGACATCCCCTGTCAAAATAATGAGGAAGGCGGGCAGGTATGTGGGGGCACGTATGGGGAGACCTGAAAAGGTTGAGCGCAGGGCGATGACAGGAAAGCCACACGTGCTTTTCCCGGTGGGGAGAATTGAAAGAATGAGAAATATTGTGGAGGCTTTCAAAACAAACCTCAGGGCCGAGCTGTCCCTAAGAGTCTGCCCAAAATGCAACGCCAGAACGTACTACCTGAAATGCAACAAGTGCGGCACAGAGACCATACAGAAAAGGATATGCGCCAGGTGTGGCGCAGTTACACCGGCCGCCGAGCATTGTGGAACACCAACCAAACTTTCATCTCTTGTTTCAGTAAATGAAGACCTTGAAACACTCTCCAAAAAGCTTGGGATGAGCACACCCCCCTTGCTGAAGGGCGTCAGGGGAATGAGCTCCGACGCGAAGATACCGGAAAGACTTGAAAAGGGGTTGCTAAGGGCAAAATACGACCTTTGTGTGAACAAGGATGGAACCATCCGCATAGATTCCACAGACATGCCATTAACACATTTCAAACCCAAGGAGGTTGGAGTGAGTGTCGAAAAGCTCAGGGAGCTGGGGTACACCCACGACGTCTCCGGAAAACCGTTGAAAACCGCCGACCAGATTGTAGAATTGAAACCACAGGACATATTAATCAGTGATAGCCCGGACTTCTCATCCTCAGAATACCTCATAAAAGTTTCAAAGTTTTTAGATGAACTCCTGGAAAAATTCTATGGGATAAAACCTTTCTACAACGTGAAGAAGAAAGAGGACCTCCTGGGCCAGGTCGTGATAGGTCTGGCTCCACACACGTCCGCAGGAATTGTTGGGAGAATTGTGGGGTTCACGAAGGCGAGGTGTGGGTATGCCCACCCGGCGTGGCATGCTGCAAAGAAAAGAAACTGTGATGGAGATGAGGACTCCATAATCCTCCTGCTCGACGCATTGCTGAACTTCTCCAGGGAGTTCCTCCCATCAAACAGAGGTGGAAAAACGATGGACGTGCCGCTCGTCATTACCACTGTCCTTGACCTGAGGGAGGTCGATGATGAGGTTTTGGACATGGATGTTGTTAATTCTTACCCCTTTGAGTTCTGGAGGGCCGCGGCCGAAAGGAAAGCCCCGTGGGAAGTGAACGTCCCCACCCTCGGCTCAGTGGAAAAAATGGAAGGGTTGGGGTACACAAACAGCTCATCAGATATCTCAGCCGGACCAACAGTGACCGCTTACAGGTCACTGGGACCAATGCTGGAGAAGGTCAAGGTCCAGCTGAAGCTCGCAGAAAAGATTGGTGCTGTAAATGAGAATGATGTCGCAGAAAAAATATTGAAAACTCACTTTCTGAAAGACATAAAGGGGAACCTCCGCCAGTTCAGCAACCAAGGATTCCGCTGCATAACCTGCAACACAAAATACCGGCGTTTTCCGTTGGGTGGCAGGTGTGAAAAATGTGGGGGGAAAATTGTCCTCACTGTCCATGAGGGCACTGTCAAGAAATATTATGAAGCGAGCGTGGCACTGGCAAAAAAGTATGGTGTCTCCGAGTATGTAAAAAGCCAGCTCAGGTTGCTTGAAAAGAAGCTGGATCTGGCATTTGGCCTGACAGAAAAACAGGGGGATCTCGACCAATGGTTAACGTGAAGGTCTCCACAACAGTTGGAGAAACAGAAGACCCTGAAAGGGTGAAGCTTGCCGTGAAAAATTTCTTCCACAGTGCTGAGCTGGTCGGCAGAAGTGTCACAGCAATCCCGGAACAGGAGGAGCTGGAGGAACTCAGAAACAAGATAGCTGCCAAGGGGATAGGAACAACAATCCTGGACCAGCTCATAAAAAACAAGGTGGGGGGAAAAACCAGCATTATGCTTCATAAACAGGCCGCATTCGCCGGAAAACTTGCCGTTGTTGATAACCCGAAAGAAAGCCCGGGTGGCCCCATAGTTGTGGAGATCGAATGGGATGATGAGTTCGTTCAATGGATCAGCGGAAGTCGATTACCTGAGAAGAACCATCGGTGAGATCCATCAAGATAAACTTCCCGGGTGACGGCTCGTGCCCAAGCTTTTCCTGGAACTCTGTAACGTCCTGGAAAGTCCCGCTCGAAACCAGTTTTACACCCCTGTATTCCCCAAGACCAACCTTGTGGACGTGCCCTGTGTGGAGGACATTTGGAACCCTGTCAATCACCATGAAATCCTCACTATCGGGGAAAACCCTGTTCCTCCCGAATATGGGAGAAAGATGGCGCTTCTTCAGCAACTGAACCTGCCCGAGACAGGGATTGTGATACGCCTTGTTCCTCAACGGTTCCACCGCGTCAATAAGGCTGTCCAGACTGGTCCCGTGGTACATCAGCACCACGACCCCCTCAATATCAAGCCAGCAAGGGTTTGAATGCATCTCAATATTGTGAAGATTTTTCAGAGGTCTCGCTATTTCAGGGGGCATTACCGGCTGTGGCTCGGCGTCCCTGTTCGGGTCGTGGTTTCCGCTAATCACCATCACCTTCAGGTCCCCCCTAAGCTGCTTGAAATAACCGGCCAGGGCCTCCATCTGCCCTTCGATGGTGTCTATCTCAAGCCCCCTGTCCTGGTTTTGATAAACACCCACACCATCCACAAGGTCACCGGCAACAAAAAGGTATTTTACCTCCTTGTGTTCTTTTAACCAGGACACCATGTTCTCCCATATGGACTCGACAAACTTTTTTGACCCGACATGAAGGTCCGAGATAAAAAGTGCAAACGGCCTCTCGGCTTTCGGCCATTCAACAGGGTGTATGTCAGGAAACAGTATGGAGTTCGCGAAAAATATCCCGCGGCCCGCCTGCCCTCTTATCCCTATAACTTCATCAGGGACAATTTCCCCCTTCTCCCTCAAGCTGGATGGAACAACAACCTTTGTGGACCCGGAGAGATCCTCAACGGTAAGAATCCTGCGGTCGTTGCTCGTGTTATGTATATCCCTGACCATCCCTATTATGGAAAGTTCCTCCCTGCCCCGAATCCGGGACATCTGACCTATCGAAACCGCCCCTTTGAGCTGTGGCCGACTCCACAAGATCCGCGAAACCGCCCTGTACCTGGAAAGAAAAAAGTTCAGGAAACTCCTTGTCGTCACGGGTTCCCAAGCGGTGTATTCCTTGGTAATGGTTGTCTCGGCGCTCTGTGGGTGTGAATGCAGGGACCTCAGGAATTCGGAGGTTATCTCCTCAGGGATCCTCTCCATCTCCATAAGTCTATCAACAAGTTCAACATTTGATATGAGATCCTTGAGGGCGTCTTGGTATATGACCCTGACACCCTTGCTGAATATACGTTCAACCTTCTCCCTCCCCTCCCCGTCCCGAACAAATGAAGATAAGTCCATCAAAGATCCACCAAGAGTTTTTCGACCTGCTCTTTAATATTATCTACTGTGGCAAACTCAACAATTTTTGTCCTGCCATATCTCCCGCGTGATATGACATTTGTTCTCACTATGCCCTCGGCCTCAAATTCAGAGAGTATGTCAAGAACTCTTCTCATCGTCAACTCCTTGAGGCCTGAGGCAGAAGAAAGCTCAACATACCTGTCGTAGATTTCCCTGGTGTATGCCATCGGCTTGTCCACATCAACCAGGGCCCTCAAGACAAGCTTCTGATGGTCTGGAAGTGCCTTTATGAAGGATGTCAGCCTGTCAACATACAGTTTCCTGATGGCCCTTTCGACGTGCCTCTTGAGAACCTGGGAGGATGCCTCCCTCTCCGCTATCTCCGCGGACACCCTCAGAAGCTCAAGCGCCCTCCTGGCATCACCGTGCTCCCGCGCAGCCGACGCCGCGCAGAGAAGCACAACCGAATCATTAAGAGCCCCGGGGGAAAAACATGACTTGCTCCTCTCGCTGAGTATGTCCCTCAGCTGGTCAGCGTCATATGGTGGAAAAATCAGCTCTTCCTCAGAAAGACTTGACCTTGTCCTGGGATCCAGGGAATTGATGGTGTTGAAGTTGTTGGTTATACCAATTATGGAAAGCTTCGAGGCATTGAGCTCTGAGTTTATCCTCGAAAGGGTATACAGGGCCCCGGGGCTCTTTCTTATCAGCACATCAATCTCATCCAGAACAAGGATGTAGACTGCCGGATTCGCATCCAGGACAGCGAGCATCCTTTCGAAGACCGTGTGTGTAGGGATACCCGTGTCCGGAACAAAATCCCCGAGCATACGGGAGATGTATGTGTACAGGCGATACTCGGTGTCCGCAACCTTCCGCAGCCCGGTGTTTATGTAGATGAACCTGACCGGAATATTTTTCTCCCTTGCGGTCTTCTGGAGGCGGGCCCCGACAAAAAGAGCAACCGCCGTCTTCCCCGTCCCGGGTTTCCCGTATATGAAAACGTTGGAAGGCTTCTCGAGCCGGAGGGATGGAGCGAGCATCTGCGCAAGCTGCTTTATCTGCTCCTCCCTATGTGGCAGGTTCTCCGGAACATACGTCGATTGTAGAAAGTCCCTCCGAACGAATATTGAGCCCCCTGAGGCATAAAAACTGAATATTTTATCGACCTCGTCCACTCGACTCACACTCCACCATTAATGACCAAAATAAATTTATATTAGTTTGTAGTGCCTGAAGCATAACTTCGCGTGGAGACAACCTTCACTTCCTGTGGAGACACCCTTTGATTTCTTGTGGAGTTCCTGTGGGAGCTGGGGTTCTTTCTTTTTTTCCATATTGAAAATATACAATAAGATATTACAATATTGAAAAATCATTTAATTATAATAATATAGCAAGCTCCACAGGAAGCAATGGGGTGTCTGTTTCTTTCCATATTGTAAAGTTTCTTAAACACCCGACCCACAAAAAAAGGTGAAGCTCGGCATAATCCCCGAAGGACCGGCCGATAGACTTATAGCCAGGGCAAAGAAGTTGAACCCCACAGCCCCAATAGTGGTGGTCGATTCCAACACATTCAAGGACCCCGACATATTCGCAGTTCTTGTCTTCCAGCCTTTCAGGGACAGGGTGGATCACTTCAACTCACTCCGCGAGAAACTTAAGCTGCACCCGTTTGTGGTTGTTGATGTTCCCCTTTCCAGTTTTGGTTCTGTGAGGAATTCCATGAGGGCGAGAATAATCGAGATACTGAAGGAGGGACCGGCCTACGGGTATGAGGTCTTCAAAAAATATCAGCAGAGGCACGGAAAGGTTTCACTTCGCCTTATTTACTACCACCTGACAAAAGGAGCGAAGGATGGTATCTTTGAGGTTGCGGATGTTAAGGAGGCGCGGGGAGATTTTTCCTGGGGGCCTTCCACAAAGAGAAAGTATTACAGGCTAAAGTTCCCTGTGTAGGATTGCTACCCCAAGGAGTGCCGGGACCCACAGGGAAAGAAGTCGGTATGCCAGCACCCCCCCGATTGCTGCAGCTCTTTCCACTCCCCCAGCTATTAGTGCCAGTGGCACGGCTGCTTCGTAGAGGCCCAGACCCCCCGGCACGGGTGAGGCCCATATCATCATGTTTCCAACCAACACACCAGCCATCGCGGATTTCCACCCTGCCCCGGTGAGCAACGCCAAAGCGCCCGAGTCAACCACAATGTTTATGGTCGAGAGCAACAACAACCAGAAAACAGTTTTTACACCCACCAACCTTTTTAGGGTGGGCTGAAAATCTTCAAGTGCTTCAAGTTTTACCTTTCCAAGGATTAACCCAACAATGGCAAGGGCCATTATGGCGCCAAGTCCACTCAGTCCACCTATGACATTCCAGCTCCCCAGCACAAATATACCGATGACGGTGGTGGCGACCACATGAGAGGCTCTGTCCCATATATAGTAGGTCACAGCCTGTGAGAGCAACAGGCCCTTCCTTGTGAGATAATAGACCACAATCCCAACCCCAACCTTGACAATGGACAGGACAGCGGTGAACGATACCATAACCGCTTTGATGCAGTCTTTGATGCTGATGTCCCCCCCTGATTTTCTTACAATGAACGACATTCTCAGGATGTAGGAGAACATGCTCAGACCTACCAGAGCTGTTGCCGGCAGCAGCTTTGGGCCCAGTGTTGTTGTGTAGTGCAGTCCCTCAATGAGGTAATCCCTGAAACTGTATATTCCAAAAGCTATTAAAACCACCAACAAGAGCTTAAACCATCGCACAGAGGGGGTATTGGAAAGCATTTAAATAAACAAATTGAAGTGTGGTGAAATGGTAAAGGAAGGCAGGCCGAGGCGTGGTTCTTTGCAGTTTAGCCCCAGGAAGAGGGCTCGCTCCCTGCTCCCGAGGGTTCGTAGCTGGTCCGATGTTCCTGGAGTAAAGGGGTTTGTGGGGTACAAGGTCGGGACACTGACGGTGATGGTGCGGACCACCAATCCGAATTCACCACTTGCCGGGAAGTCTGTGGCCAAGGTGGCTACTGTGGTTGAGACCCCACCAATGGTGCTGCGCTCTGTGAGGCTCTACAAAAAGACGCCATACGGAGCCAGGGTCTTTGGAGAGTTTGCCAACCCCCAAGAGCTTGAAGGGGTCGAGGCGGATTTTCTGAGGTTTATGTTCGAGACCCAGCCAAAGCTTGCAGGGTTTCCCAAGAAACGACCGGAGGAAGTTGAGATTGAGTATGGTGGCAGCCTTGAGGATGCCATTAGCTTTGTTTCGGAGAACATTGGCAAGGAAATTCACTTCAAGGATGTCTTCTCACAAAATGAATTTGCGGACTTCACAGGGGTCACAAAGGGCAAAGGGCTGCAAGGCCCGGTCAAGAGGTTTGGTGTTAAGCTGCTTTCCCACAAGACTGAAAAGAGCAGGAGGAAGCCGGGGTCTCTCGGTCCATGGACACCCAAAAGAACACCCTGGCAGGTTCCTATGGCCGGTCAGATGGGGTTCCACACAAGGACTGAATACAACAAACAAATACTGAAGCTCGGTTCCGGGCTGAATCCGAAGGGTGGGTGGAAGCACTACGGACTTGTGAGGTCGGAATATGCTCTTGTGCTCGGGACACTCCCCGGCACCCCAAAGAGACCACTCATAATAAGGAAGCCTTCAAGGCCGTCGGGTGGATCTCCCTATGAGCTTTTAGGTGTTGTGGTTGATGGAAAGGTGGTTTCATGAAGGTTCCTGTTTACAATGTAAAGGGTAAGAGGGTAGGGGATGCAGAGCTCCCCGAGCAGTTTGATGTTACCCCCCGGAGAGACCTTATAAAAAAGGTTGTTGCGGCTTCATGGAAGAACAGGACTCAACCATACGGTTCGATGCTGAGGGCTGGCCGCATGAGTTCTGCCGTTTTCCGGGGAACCCGCCGTGGATATGGTCATAGCTACAACTGGAGCGTGGCCCGCCTGCCAAGGCTTATGCTCAGGGGAGGGAGAAGAATAGGCAGGGTTATGAATGTTCCCCAAGCGGTTGGGGGCCCGGCTGCCCACCCACCCAAGGTTGAGAAGTTGTGGAGGGCGAGGATCAACGACAAGGAAAGGAGGCTGGCAATACGCTCGGCTCTTGCGGCTTCGATGGACAAGGATATTGTGATGAGCAGGGGACACAGGGTTCCGGATGCTTACCCTTTCCTAATTGCTGGGGATTTTGAGCAACTTTCAAGGACAAAGGAGGTTGTTTCTGCTCTCGAGGTTCTCGGGCTGGCTCCTGAGCTTGAGAGGTCATCACTCCGGAAGCAACGGGCCGGTAAGGGAAAAAGAAGGGGGAGAAAATACAAGAAGACCAAAGGTCCACTTGTTGTGGTGAGTGGTAAATGCCCCCTTGTGAAGGCAGCTTCCAACATACCCGGTGTGGATGTTATCATAGTGGACCAGTTGAATGTGGCGAGTCTCGCCCCGGGTGCACACCCCGGCAGGCTTGTCCTGTTCACCGAAAGGGCAGTCGAGAAGCTCAAGAAGGACAGGCTTTTCCTCTAACCATCCTCGACTCCCTTTTCTGTAAGCTGGAACACAGTTTCGGATTCCGGCAGGTCAGGAGAGTCTATGAGTCTGGCGATTTTTTTGTTTCCCTTGCTTTTTCTGAAGAAGAGTCTGTATGTGGCGGCATGTGCCAGTATATGTCCTCCAATTGCTTCCATACTGGGGCCGAAGAACATATCAGGTTTTGACATAACCTGGTTGGTCACATAGACGGCCAGGTTGTGCTGATCTGCCAGTTTCTGGAGGTAATGAAGATGCTTGTTAAGTTTCTGTTGCCTCCTGGCGAGTGTTCCCCTCCCTATGTACTCCGCCCTGAAGTGACTTGTGAGGCTGTCAACAACAATTAACCGTATGTTTTCCCCACGGGATAGCAGCTCTCCAATCTTTTCAACAAGGAGCATCTGGTGGTCGCTGTTGTATGCCCTTGCCACGAATATATTTTTCAGGGCGGCTTCCGGGTCGAGTCCCCTCGCCCTGGCTATCTGTGCAATCCTTTCAGGGCGGAAGGTGTTTTCAGTGTCCACGAAGGCAACCTTACCCCCAAGTCCCCTTTTTCCTTCCTCCCCGTCTTCCGGGAGCTGGGAGAGCACAGAGAGTGTAAAACCGAGCTGTGTCTTCCCCGAACCATAAGGACCGTGGGCTTCCGTGATGGCCTGCGTCTGCACTCCCCTCCCACCAAGGAGTTTGTCAAGGTTTGTTGACCCCGTGTGTATGTAACCCACATCCTTCCTCTTTTCCATAAGCTTTTCTGCGGTTTCAAAGCCCATTTCAAGTTTTTCCCTTGCTGCTGCAATTACCCTGGCCGCAGTGGTCTCGGATATTTCTGCAGCTGCACTCAGCTCCACAGGGGATGCCACAGCAATACTCATAAAATCTACAAACCCAACTTCCTTCATTTTCTCCGCGGTCTTTGGTCCAACTCCCGGGAGATCCTCAATATTGTCCACCTTCATACTCCTTCACAGGACTTAAAAGGGTTTTGAGGCGGTTGCCATTAAAAGACGGCCCTGAGAATGCCCACGAGCAGGTTCAGCAAGGACCTCCAGAAATTAACCTCCAGTTCCTCCGGTTCGGCATCAGTTGTGTTGACCACCTCATACTTTCCCCTCCCCAGAAGGAATTCCCCCACGTAGAACTTTTCGCCATCACTTAGTGCAAGCCCCTCTGCGACTCGCACCCGGCTGTCATTTTCAATCACTATCTCCCCCGGACGATTTATCTCAATTACAACTGGCTGCAAGGGTTCTGTTATGTTTGTTATGTTCTGGACGCTTAGGTTTTCGGTGGCTGTGATTTCCAGGGTGGTGTTTGTGGTGTTCTCGCTGGTGTTGACCGGCCTGTTGATATTTGCTGTGTAAATCCTGGTGCTCCCCCCCGACCCAGAGCTGGTGTGGCAGGCTCCACAGTCAGCGGGACAGGAGTGGCAGTTCTCCTGGCACTTGCCATCACCACACCACTCAAAGTCCGGTTCTTTTCCAGGGAATGTGCACACAAGCAACCGTGTTGCGTTTCCTTCATACTTAACTTTCCAGCTCCCCTTGATCCCCTTCTCAGCAAACTGTTTGTAAGTGCCATCAAAATAAAAACCCTCACTGTGTTTTTCTTTTGGGTCGTGCTCCGGTGCTGCGAGGGTTGCCCTGTAATTTATTTTTCTTGGGAGTTCATACAAAAAGCAGAAAGCTTCCATTCCTCCCAGTGATATCCACCCCTCTGTTTTTGTTATATTTACTGTTTCATTTGAAAATTTATATTGAACTGCTTTTGTCCATGGCCCTTTAACATTATTAAAAGTGAATGATTCCCTCCTTTCATTTATCAGCACACTATAATTGAGGTCTCCACTCACATGCCCTTCGAGCCTGAAGGTTAGATTGGCGACCCATACAATGTCTTTTTCTCCACTTCCACTTATGTTCCATTCCTGCACGGGGATGAAGTATCCATTTATTTTGTGGGTGGCATTCCCGACAAAGATAATCCCTGTAACCTCTGATGTTTTGCCTGTGGCATCTATCGCCCAGGCCCTGAAACTGTAATTGCTGGTGTTGCAGAATTTCTGGTTGTTGGAGTCCGGTATTTCGAAGTATGCCCCGGCAAGGTTTTTGTCATAAAAGTATGGCGTCAGGTTTCCAGAGGCGCAGCCCCCGTATGTTATAAGATTTCTGGACCCTTCCACGCTCACATCCGGAGCAAGTTCATCAACATAAATTGTCTTGACGACTTTTCCCATTATGCTTATGTTTTTGTTTCCCTCCCCTTCCAGCCTTTCCACCTTAAAAAATACAGAGCCATTTGTGTTCTCGATGTTCCCCAGCCCTGTTATGATTGCGTGTTTCTTTCCGGCGGCGATTCCTCCAAGCGTTCTGGTTATGTTTACAGCAATCACTCTTGCATCGACATCACACTGGACATCAAAGGATGTTCCTGTCTCGACAAAGACGGTGCCGTACTTTCCATTAACGGAACACCCAAGAGACTGGACGGTTGAAGATGCCTTGACATATATGAGGTCTGCAGCACCACTCCACCTTTCCCCTGCCGGAACCTCTGTATCAGCTATTAGTTCCCCTTCAAACATTTCAACATCCCTCGCCCATTCTTTCGTTGAAAGCTTGCTAATATTGTAAAAGAAGAATTCAATACTGTAGTTGCACAGCTTTAGTTCTTTTGGTGATGTCACTGAATTCTCTTTTAGGTCTGTGCCATTCCACACGTAGATGGTTTCATTTTCTATCAGCACCCACCCACTACTGAGGTCAGCTATGCTCGATTTGTCCCATTTTCCCTTTAGTGCGAGGAACCCTTTTAGGTCTATGTCAATGCACCCAGAATCAGTGAGGTTCTTTACATGAAAGAGTTTGCCTATGTCGGTTTCCCCCGTGTCGCATTCAAAATCATCTACATAACAACCTTCACCAATAAATGTCCAGTTCCCCCACCTGGTGAAATTTCCACAGGGTTGGAGGTCTCCATCATACCTGCCTTGTTCGACAGCCACATATCTCCATGATTCTGGGAAGGATGTTTTCAAAATAAGTGGAGTTTCTTCCAGTCCAACAGTAATGGACGGCTCCGGGTCATTCCACTTGAAAATAAGGAGTTCATCCATCCATCGGGGGTTGTTGTTGTACTGAGGGTCCCTCAATATCTCGATGTTCTTCACAGGATCCTTGGAATTCCACTCAATATCCCCCTCAAATTTCTGCTCTCCATTTATTTTTACGATGATGTTTTTTCTTCCATAAATATATAACTCAACAAAATACCAGTTCAAGTCACTGTATGATGATACTTCCTCGCAGGAGCTGCCACAAATGTAAAATTTGTGGTTGGTGTCCCTGAAGTCCAGCAGTCTTCCATTCAGGCCCTTGTCATCAGAGTGGAATGAAAATATCAAGCCGTTCCCATGTGTCGGATATTCTTCATATGTGTCCGGTCTGACCCAGAAACTTGCATACACCCCCAGGCAATCCTGAAATGTGAACGGGAAGTAGGCATAGCTGTCACCATTATCAGCCCACTTTGTATCATATTGATGCAAGGATCCTTTTCCCTCTATCTTTTCATTCGTGCTGATTTCATATTCTTCACCATTCCCCCCCTTCACTATCGAGATTTCGTCCAGGCTATCAAAAGATTTGTAGATATCAGCCACCTCACTTTGATTACTCTTGCTGGTTGCGGATGGGTTCCCGTAATATATGTAAACCCTTGTTACCTTATTTGCGGGAATTTTTGGGATTCTTGCCCATATCTCTGTCCTGTTTGAGTTGCATCCACCTTCAATCCAAAAGGGCACATGATTCTTGTCCTCACCAACGATTCTTATGTCACTGCAGTCCTCATTCATTTTTTCTTTGGCTATCAAACTTGAGGTGTCAAGAACAATGGGAACTTTGTAATTCATAAGGTCCGTTCCTGGGTGCTCTGCAATGGTGACGGGGATTCTATAACTCCAGTTGTTAAGATTTGCGAAAGTTGGAAATAAAACAAAAATAAAAAGCAGGATGAGTCGATAACGACTCACACTATATTTGCTCGTGAAATATTAAAAATTTACTATGGTG
>CAYVAH010000002.1:0-50207 GCA_964449215.1 Candidatus Undinarchaeota archaeon
AGGCGGGCCATAAACCTCGACCAGACCGGAAGGCCTTATGTGAACCTCCACCCTGATGAGGGTTTCCATCGGTATTTTCTCTTCCTCCAGAACATCCCCTTCCCCGAGGCGGAAGACCCTCACAAAGCGGGGCACCTTGAATAGATAGTCCACCCGCAGCTCCTGAAACTCGTCCCACACCTCAAACTTCTTTATTCCTTCATACCCATCAAACCTGAAGCCCTCAAGCTTCTTCATCACGGTGTCCGGTTCGAGCCCCCCTCCAGCAATATGAAACAACCTAAGGTTTTTCCACGCCATTTTTCATCACCTCATCCAGGATGGCCACAACGAAGACCACAATCATGGAAAAAAACGTGGCCCTTCCAGCCCAGAACGGGTCCCTTGCGGTCAGGTACGCCCACAGGTAGATGGAAACTATCAGGGCGAGACCCGCCCACCTGTACCACTTCCGTCCAAACCGGAGCTTCTTCCTGGCCACAAAACTATGGGTCCCCCCAACTATTAAACGTTATTATAAATTCCGGGTGTTTATGGTAACGTGGGTGTCCAGCTCAAGGAACTGGTCGAAGGCAGCGAGATTTCAATAGGGTCCCTCGGTGGGAAAAAAATAGCAATAGACGCCTTCAACACCCTGTATCAGTTCATAACAATAATCAGGCAGAGGGACGGCACGCCTTTGATGGACTCGCGCGGGCGGATAACCTCGCATCTTTCAGGGGTGCTCTACCGGACGGCGAAGCTGATGGAGAGTGGTGTCCGCCCCTGCTTTGTCTTTGACGGTAAGCCACCCGAATTCAAGCTCGCAATTCGGGACAGGAAGGAGGCAAAGAGAGAGGCGGAGAAGAAGCTCGAGGAAGCCCGAAGAAAAGGGGACCTCGAAGGGATAAGAAAGTACTCGGAGAGGGCCGCAAAGCTCGAGGACTACATGATTGAAGACTCCAAGAAACTCCTGTCTCTGATGGGCATACCATGGGTCCAGGCACCCAGCGAAGGTGAGGCCCAGGCCGCCTACATGGCCATCAGCGGGGATGTCTGGGCCGTGGGGAGCCAGGATTTTGACTCCCTGCTTTTCGGCGCCCCCCGTCTGGTCCGGAACCTGACAATAACCGGGCGCAGGAAGCTTCCCTACAAGAACGCCTACATAGAGGTCACTCCCAAGTTGCTTGACCTCCAGAGGACACTGGACAGCCTGAACATAGACAGGAAGCAGCTCATATGCCTGGGAATCCTGGTCGGCACGGACTTCAACCCCGGCGGGATCAGGGGCATAGGCCCGAAAAAGGGTCTGGAGCTCGTGAGGGAAAAAGGCTGCAAGGCCCTTGGGGAGTTCGAGTGGAGTCCGGAGTGGCCGTCGGCCGAAGAAATACTCGAGTTTTTCCTGAACCCCCCCATAACCGAAAAGTATGAGCTGGAGTGGAAGGAACCCGACACGGAAGGGATGGTTGACCTCCTCGTTGGTAGGCATGACTTCTCGGAAGACAGGGTGCGAAAGGTTGCCAAAAACCTCGAAGAAGCGATGAAAAGGGGCAGGCAGGTCGGGCTCGAACAGTTTTTCAGATGAGGTAGAGCAGGCTCAGAGCCACAGGTATTGCCAGATTGTCATCTATCGGGGCCAGAAGCTCGGCGAGGAAGTAGATGGTTACGGGAATGACAGACGGGGAGTAGAAGTGACGGGCGACCGCCCACGCACCCACGAGCCCGGCAAGGCAACCCTCAAGTGTCTTTCCCTCAGTCAGTGGTGTGTAACCGAAGAACCGACCTATGAGCGTGGAAAGTCCGTCCCCGACCCCAAGGACCAGAATAATCCAGGGTTGCTCGAGATACACGGGCAGGATGCACCCAAGCATAAAGTAGAACACTCCCTTCCCTGTCCATTCAGACTTTCTTTTGGTCTCGCGGACAATCTCGTCCAGCACAGGCAGTTTTATGAATCTCAGGACAAGGGCGACCAGCGCAATCGTGAGATAGAGGATAATCACAATCCACTTGTCTAGAAAGAATGGAAGCACACTGAATACAAGTCCTGACCCGACGTGAACAACTTTTCTTTTAATTTCCCCCTTCTCCAGCACTATTCTCTTCCTCTTCATGCGATGCCACTTCCCGACCCCATAACCCAGAAGGAGACCCGAAACAGCGGAAAGTGGGTAATCCAGGGCAAGGGCAAAAAACAGGAGGGTGACCAGCCAGAACCAGCCCTTGAAAACCGAAAGGGTCGCGAGAACCATGACCTGCAGGGAGGGTGGCGCCTCCGCGAATGAAAGGGAACTCGAAACCAGATACTTCAGCACGGCACCCACCGTGCCGGAGAGGAAAATGGAGTACACAACTTCAAACTTTTTCTTCCAGCTGTAATACAGCACCACTGCCAGAACCAGCAGCAGAAACACCAGGTCCTTCATCGACAGCCACGTCTCCGGAAATTTTTAACGATTCCCGTTTCGACATCAGTCCCAGTTGCAGTAGGCGGTATCCGGGACTTCCTTGAAGGCGTCCATTACACGATCCGAGATTCCCCCAAAACCATCATAAAGTGCATCCCTGAGTTCATTGGAACAGTTAACACATTTCTTGAAGATGTTGTCAAAGTCCTGCGGGTTGCTCCAGTTAGTTAATCTGTAAATTTTCTTCTCCAGCTCACCCAGATATTGAAATGTAGAATTGTCATAGACCGGAATAATTTTTGGAGTTTCATACTGCCGGACGTCCTTCAATATCTCCATGTAATTGTTACTACTTTTTGGTTTATATAGATTACGGAACGGTACCCAGCCACTTCTCAAGGCTTGTGGGTCCTCCCCCCGGGGACATTCTGGCGGCCTTCTCATAGGTCTTCAGATCCCCTCCAGAGAGCAGGAGGTCCACAAGGAGACGGGCATGGTAAAGGGACGGCTCGAGAACAAACCCCTCAGCACTGGTGTGCCCCGCCGCCCTGCCCAGCCTGACAACCTCCCCCACAAGCTGACCCGCCGGGAGGACCCTGGAAAGGGAGTATGAACGGATAAAGGCAGCCTGCTCAAACCGGTGCCAGGAAAGGTCAAGCTCCCCACCGACCACCGCAAGCTTGCCCGCCGGAACCACCCACATCCTCGGAGACTCGTAAAACTCCACGCTGTCCTCATTGAAGGGTATCCGCCCGACCAGGAAGGCGGGCACCTTTTTACCCTGCTCCTCCTCCAGCACCACCAGGTCCGGATTCACAGCGACCCTCGAGCCGCGCCAGGTTACCTTGAGCTCCGGATGAAGATGGAAATCACTACCCGCAAGGACCTCACACCCGTATTCCACAGCACGACGCAGGTAGTTACGGTGCAGCCTTTCCACGTCAATGACCGCTCCCCTTACCCTTTCCTCGTCGAGGTGAAACTCCTCATCAAACCTGGCAAGGAACCTGAGCTTCCCGACAACAAAATCCCCAAGCGAAAACTCTTCGACAGTCGCCATGGAAACAGGCTCCACGACCATGTCAGGGGGACCCCCGAAAAGCGTGACGGATACGCCCTCAGCAGCGAGGCGAGATGCCAGATAAACCGCAGGGAGGCCCATGCCAAGAACAGCAACTTCCACCAGCTATTTAGCACTATGGAATAAATATGCATTTCTGTGAAATAAAAGAAAAGGGAGGTCAGCCACGGTAAGCAAGCTTGATGTCTTCCTTGGTAACTGTTTTGCGCCCAGCGTGCCTTGCAAGCTGGACGGCCTTGGAAGCCAAATCGTTAGCTATCTCCTCCAGAGCATCTCTCAACGCTTCTGCCGCGTCCTCGGAAACCCGAGCGGCACCTGCACCCTTAACAAGCCTTTTCATAGGCGCCAATGGTAGTTCAGCCATCCCAATCACCTGAAAAAGCCATAATTGAGGATTTTTAACGTTTTCTAAAGGCTATCTGACCGTGGGAAGGAAGCCCACGAACTCCTGAAGGTCCTTCAGAATCTTCTCTGCGTCCTGCCTGATGGACATTATGTGGACCTGGCGCCTCCTTCTGTAGAAGTATGAGTCCCTTATGGCGAAAAAAGGCCGGAGGAGTATGCTTCCCGTCCAGTTGTTCAGGTAATCCGTAATCACAAAACCACTCATGGAAAGACCTACCGAACCTTTGGAGACCATGGGGGGGTTCTCCCCCTTGGATCCGGGTCGGGGAGCAGGAGACCACACGAGTCTCCACCTCAACTCGAGCCCTCCGAGAGCGTATTTTTTCTCAATCTCCTTCGTGGCAATCCACACCCCCACGGCAGCGTTTGCCCCGCCCTCATAGTAGCCGTGAGCGTATCTCCACTCGAGTATGCCATAGTTGAGGTCGCTTACAAAGTTCCACAGGGCCCTGTAAATGTCAGGCGGATAGTATCCCTCGTGTTCAAAGTTCAGGTCCCGGAATGCCCAGTATCTCACTCCCATTCAACCACCCATCCTGTTGACTTCACAGAGTATGTCCACTATTTCTGGAGTCACACCCACGATATCCTTGTCCGAGATTATCCCCACAACCCCCCTCGCATCTTCAACCACCACCCTGTGTATCCCTTCCCCGCGCATCAGCTTGGCGACCTCCATGACGGGGGTGGAAACTCCAACCTTCTTTAATGGGGAGCTCATGACTTCCCTTGCAGCTGTCTCTCCGGGAGCTTTCCCACTCGCAACAACCTTGACAACATCCATCTTTGTGATGATCCCCACGTAGGACCCTTTCTCGGAAACAAGGACGCTACCTATTCTCTTCGAGACCATAATCCTGGCAACCTCTTTGATGGTAGCACCCACATCCACAGCCACCACCGGGGAGGACATTATATCCCCTGCGACAACCTCTCTCACAGCAGAATAAGGTTATAAGTTTATTAAAGTCTTTCTTAAGTGTATCGAAAAGGAGCGAGGGCAGAACGCCAGCTGATGGAAAAACTTAACAGGCTCGGGCTCGGTGCCCTGAGAGTGGCAGGCTCCGCGGGACCGGATGTCGTGTCCTCCATCGGCGGGCGGATTGTGTTCTTTGAGTGCAAGTTCACCACCAAGGAAAAGGTTTATGTGCCAAAATCCGAGGTGGAAAGGGAGCTCAAAGTCGCCGAGAAGATGAAAGCCACGCTCTACCTGGCCGTGAAGTTCAACAGGGAACCCTGGCACATAATTGAGGCCGGTCGGCTCCCGGAATTCAGCACCGAGAAAAGTTACGTCATCGGCAGGGCAGACCTGGCCCGGCTTCCAAAACTGACGACAATCCTCGATAAAAATTTAAAGGACTACGACAAATAGCGAAGTGAAAGCCGAGAAGGTCGCGATGAAAATCGCCGGAGAGATCGTTCTCACAAACAATCCCGGGACCGTGATTCGGAAGTGGAGGGAAATTTTCGGGATATCCCAGAAAGAGCTGTCAAGGAAATTGAAAATAAGCTCCTCCGTCATATCGGACTATGAGTCCGGGAGGAGAAAGTCACCTGGAACGAAGCTCGTGTCAAGGCTCGTGAAAGCCATGATGGAAATTGACGAGGAGCGGGGAGGAACGGTAACACAGGAATACAACAAGCTGATTGAAGGGACAAAGTTCTTTGAGGCCATACTGGCAATAAAGGAATTCTCGGAACCACGAAAGATAAAGGACATTGTCAAGTGTGTTGAAGGGGAGTTCCTCGTCGGCGAGAAGAACATGGACAATAACGTCTATGGCTATACTGTCATAGACAGCATAAAGGCAATAATGGACCTCAGCCCCCTCGAGCTCGCGATGATATACGGAACCACAACGCAAAGGGCTCTGATATTCACAGGAGTCAAGCATGGCAGGAGTCCGATGCTGGCGATAAAGCTCACAAGCCTTAGGCCCTCTATGGTTGTGTTGCACGGCCCGATAAAGGACCCCGACCCGCTGGGAGTCGAACTCGCGAAGCGTGAACGCATTCCGCTCGTGCTTTCCCACGTAAGCGACGTTGAGAAGCTCGTGGAGAACCTGAGGGGACTCGATTGAAGGCGCAAACGACCATCGAGTTCATGGCAGTGCTGCTGATACTCACAGCTTACATGGCAGTCGTTTTTTCCCTTTTTTCTTCGGCGAAGGGTTCCCTTGAGCAGGCAGCCGATCGAAAGCTCTGTGGGACGGTGGAGCGCTGGATGGAATTCATAGCCCAGCGCCCGGAAGGCACGGAAATCAAACTGGATTTGGCTCCATACAGGGGGAGACATCTGAAAGTTGAATGCGGGGATCGAACAAAGCTGAGCTATCCCTCGGGAAGCACAACAATCGGCATTCCTTCCACTTGCAACATCATGAACATCACCAAAAAAACCTGCATCTCGATGGAGAGCACAGGGGCAGGTGTGAGAATTGAGGTCTGTTGAATTCCTCGTTGCTGTCGCACTTCTGCTGGTGGTCTATGGGTCACTCTACAGGCTCGCCTCGACACAGAAAGCGGCTGCGGAAGAAGCGCTGCGAGACTTCAACGATTCAATAAGGTATAGATGCGCAAATGCCATCGTGGCGAATCTCATAGCCTACGGGGAGCCCTTCGAATATGCCGACTTTGAAAAACTCGACCCGTCCAGGCTGAAAGGGGTCAGGTATGACCCTGCAACCAACCGCTATACTTACAGGACCTACCCAAGGTGGTGACGTGAAAGGACAGATAATTGAACTGATGTTCTACCCGTTTATGATGGTGAATCTTCTCCTCCTATTCCACTTCCTTTCTGCCGGAGAAATCGCTGAGATCGAAAGCTCCCGCTCTGTGCTTGAGTCCTCAGATGCCGCCATAGCCTCTTCGAACCTCGTGCTCCTGAACTGCACCCCCGATCACTACCTTGGCTGTGTCCGAAATCCGGGGGACGGAAGCTACTATATCAGGAGGCTCGCCACCGACGGTGAAAGCGTAAAAGAATTAATATTCCCGGCACCAGGGTAAAACATGAAGGAGATTGTGTTCAAGCCCGCTGTAATTGCCACCAGGCCGGACCAGAGTTTCGTCCTGAAGTTCCCGGGATTCACGCTGTCCCTCCTGTTCAGCAATGGCAAGCTAAACGCTGAAGTCCTTGAGGGAACAAAGAGGTCCACCTTCGAAAGCGAGGTGAAGGACAACAGCGAAGAATTCGAAAAAATTGTGAACAAGCTTATGAAGAATCTCAACACGGTCATGAGGATTGACCACAAAAAATAACTATCCTGCTGTGAAAGAGTTCTATGTGGGTTTTTTACATTCCCGTTCCAAAGGGGGCCGGAAAGGCACTTGCCAGAAAGCTGATTAAGACAAAGAGGAAGTGCTCATCGTGAAAACGGCAAAACCAGAAAATCGAAGCGGAGGCGAATGAGGAATATGAAAAATGGCTCAAGGCTTGAAAAGCTCACAATGAAAGGCTTCAAGTCGTTCTCGAAGCAGACCTCCCTGATATTTTCTCCGGGGATAACCGCCATAGTTGGACCCAACGGCTCAGGGAAAAGCAACATCATAGACGCGATAAGCTTTGTCATGGGCAGTCTGAGCTTTTCTTCGCTGCGGGCCAAGAGCGCGGAAAATCTGCTCTACTTCGGAAAGACCAAAAAAGCGAGAGAAGCAGAGGTCGATCTGACCATCCGGGCTGACAGCCCAATAGCAGAAGATGGGGTCATAAGGCTGAACAGGAAGCTGTTGAGTGACGGAACAAGCATCTACAGAATAAATGGGAAGCGCTCAACCCGGCTCGCCACCCTCGACGCCCTTGCTTCGATTCACATTTTTCCGGACAGCCACAACGTCGTTCACCAGGGGGAAATCACCAAGTTCATAAACATGACCCCCAGGGAGAGGCGCGAGCTGATTGAAGTCGTTGCGGGAATCGAGCTCTATGAAACCAAAAAGAGGAAGGCGATGACAGACCTTGAAAATGTCGAGGCAACAGCTGAAAAGGTCGAAGCGGTCCACAGCGAAAGAATGAGAATATTCAACCGGTTGAAGGAAGAGCAAGAAAAGGTCAGGAGGTTCAACGAGCTCAAACAGCTTGAAGAAAGAGCAAGGTTCGGACTCCTGTTGAAGAAGATAGAAAGGCTGAAGGAAGATGCGAGGAGGTTGCTGGAGGAAAAAAACCTCAAGAAACAGGAAATCGAGCGGATCAATGAGGAGCTCGGAAAGAAGGCAGAGGAACTCTCCGAGCTCAACACCGCACTTGAAAAACAGGGAATGCGGGAAAAGGTCGAAACCATGACGAGGCTCGAAGGACTGAAGATGGAACTCAACAAGCTGGAATCTGAAAAGGAAGAGGAAGCAAAGGGCATAGAAAAGGTAAAGAACAGGCTTGAGTCAATAAGGGCCCAGGTTGATGGGCTGAGGAGGAGAAAATCGGACATCGTGCAGGAGCTGAAGGAGAAGAGAAAGCGGCTCGGGGAAGTGCAGGAAGAACTGAGGAAACTGAAGAAACTGAAGGACGAACTCGTGGCCAAACTTTCAGAAGCGAGACAGAACTATGAAAAACGGAAAAGGGAGTACGGGAGACTCAAGGAGAAGAAGGAAAAACTGGTGCTGAGAAGCAAGGAAGTCCAGCTGGAGAAGCGATCAGCAGAGGGCATCCTCGAGAACCTGTCGAATAAACTCAAGAGGGAGGAGGAGCGGAAACTGAAGCTCGAAGCCGCAAGAAAGAGAGCAATTGAGGAAAGAAAGGTCCTGGAGAGGGAAGCAGAGGAGATTAGAAGCAGGCTGGGTGCTGTGGAAAAGAGCATAGAGAAACTCCGGAAAAAAGAACGTGCCATAATTCACTCATCCAGCCTCCCGGCAGGTGTGAGGGAACTCAAGGAAAAGGGCTTCAGGGTGCTGGGAGAGGTCGTCGAGGACCCGACGGGACTGATGCCCTTCGCGTTGAGTGTTGTGGTCCCTGAGAGTGAGGAACCAGAACTCGAGAGGGGATGGGCGTTCCTGTTACCCGAGAACTTCGACACAAAAAAACTCAGGGAACTGTCAAGGCTTGGCAGACCCCTCGGGAGGATAACCCCCTATGAATTCAAGGGGGAAAAAGAGCGGGGCAGGGAACTCAAAGAAATCGAGCAGAAGCTGAAGGCGCTGGAAGGAGAAGCCTCTGCCCTTAGAAAAAGGAAGGTGGAAATAGAAGCCGTGCTCAGCAGGAAACTCGACCCACATGAGATGAAGTCCGTCCTGGACAGCATAAACTCCCTGAAAAAAGAAATTTCAAGGAGGAAAAGGAAAATCTCAGCCCTCGACAGGGAACTGGGAGAACTTGACAGTCAGATCTCAAAGATTGGGGAATTGAAGGAACCCGAACTGGAAGAGAAGAGTCGAATCGACGAGCTCACGTCAGACCTCCTCAAGCTTGAATCCGAGGCCATGAGGTTATCCTCGGAGATAAAAGCCGGAGAGAACACGCTGAAGAACCTGGTGGAGCCGGACATAAAAAGTTATGAAAAGCTTTGCAGGGAACTCCTCGAGGAAATAAAGCTGAGAAAGGGGCGAATCGGGGAACTGGACCGAAAGAAGGCAGAACTGCAAGGGAGGTTGGAGGGGCTCGAAGCAAAGGTTTCGGAGATAGACAGACACCTGAAGACCGGCCTCGGACGCAAGTCGGAACTTGAAGAGCTGATAAAGCAGTCCCAGACAAGGCTCTACCAGTTGAAGGCAGATATAACCGTCATAGATGAAAGATTGAAGGACATCCGTGCAAAGGTCGGCTCCCTCGAGGCATCGAAGCCCGGAGGCATCGAGCCCGTTGAAAATCCCGAAGCCGTTCTCAGGGAAGTGACCGAGGAACTGGAGAAACTGGGAACATTGAACTTCAGGGCAACCGAAGAATTTGAGGAAATCAGCCGCATGGTCAAGGACATAAGTGACAGGCTGGAGAAGCTCAGGGAGGAGAGGAATGCCATACTGAAAATGATGGAGGAGATTGAAGAACAGAAAAGGCAGGTGTTCCTGGACACCTTCAAAAAGATAAACGATAACTTCAGCAGAATATTCTCCGAGGTCATGGACGGCACGAGCAGGCTCGAGCTGGACAGCGAAGACCCATTCGAATCAGGAGTTCATATAAAAACAAATGTTCGCGGGAGAGACCTGCCCACCGAATCCCTTTCCGGGGGACAGAAAACCCTGGCAGCCATAGCACTCATATTCGCCATACAGGAAGTGAAGCCATCCCCATTCTACATATTTGATGAAGTTGATGCGGCACTGGATAAGGACAACAGCGAGAAGCTCGCTGCCATGCTGAAGGAAATGAGCAAGACCACACAGATAGTCACCATCACGCACAACGACACGGTGGTGAGGGAATCGGACCAGATTGTCGGAGTGTACATGAAGGGCGGTTACAGCAGGCTCCTGAGCCTCCCGAAAGAAAAGGTGCTCGAAGAGGCGGATAGCTGGATAGGGAGAAAAGAAGAGCCTCAGGGATCACCTCCTTCTCATCAGTGATCAGGTCAAGCCACTATCCTCATCGGCAGTAATCCCTGTATGCTCTGCTTATAACCCTTTAGAAGTTGTCTTCAGAGAATTTTTCGTCGAACTCTTCTTCCAGTTCATCGAGGTCATCCTTGAACAAAGACTTCCTGGTCTTCTTCTCCATGTCAGCCTCCTCCATCCCCTCGAGAAACCCCTGCTCCTCCCAAACCTCTTCCTCATCATACTGGTCTTCCAGCTCTTCTTCGCTGAACACGTAGAAGAAGAGGGTGTCCGACTTTTAAGATTTGTGTTTAACTTTCTGGTTGTGCAAAGACCTAATGAAAAAACGACAGAAGTCGAAATCAGCGCAGCCCGGTGCATCTCCAGTTTATTTCCGCCTCTCCGGTATTCACATCCACCACGCAAGCAGGACTGCAACCCGGCCGGTCAAGGTCCAGTTCAATCCACCACGTTCCGGTGTAGGCATTGCACATCCTGAAATCTGTGAGGTTTCCCTCTGCACACTCACTTGCCAGAGCAATTGACCTCGCCATTTCCCAGCTCATATTGGCCCCGGTCCTGCTATCCACACAGGTATCTGCCAGTCCGCTCTGAAAGTCGGTGAAGCGCACGAGAATCCCAACAAACAGGAACAGCACAATTAGCAACAACCCCCCAAGAACATACACCTTACTCATTCAAAACTCAGCCACCACCAATAAAAACGTTTCCGGTCAGGGGTCAACACCCCTTTTGCTGATCGGGGCAACCCGTGTGTTGTCCCACAGCTCCTCCAGCTCGGAGGAATACCTCCTGGGGGCAATCATATGGACGGTGGGCCCAGCATCAAGAGTATATATCACAGGGACCCCGGAGCCCCGGAGATCAATCACCCTGGAAATAAGCTCCCCTGTTTCTCTGGTGAGGTAACTGAAAGGAGGGTCACTCGTTGCGGCTATCGCATGTATGAGCATGGCATCGGTCTCCACAGGTCCTTCAAGAGCTGACATGTCCCGTTCCTGCACGGCCCGCTTTACCTCCCCAATCATACGGTCAACCAGCCCCATCCTGACCGTGTGCAGGGGACTTGAGTGAACGAGACGGTGAGCAGTTGCGGAACCGACGGCTTTTGGCCTGCTTGAAACGATGGCAACAACATCAACGAGCCGCCAGTGCGAGGCGGGAAGGAAGGACTCGGCATACGACTCCTCATGGGAGTTGCCGGCATGCCATTCAACAAAGCCACCGAAAACCGAGCGGGAAGCGGAGCCGGAACCGAGGCGGGCAAGCCTGCTCAGCCCCGTGGAATCAAGACCCAGGGAAAACTGCTGGTCCAGCTCGGCGGCGAGCGAAGAAAAAACAGCCGCAGAAGCCGCTATCCCTACGGAGCGCGGGAAGTTCAGCTCAAACCTGACTTCAAAAGGTTTGATGCGATAGAACATTGAAGCTGTGCGGTAGAACTCCTCGAACCTCTCCAGAGCAGCACCCCTGAGTGGGGCATCATTGAACACCACACGAACCCTGTCATCAGGCCGGGCCTCGCACACCGAAGTGAGACCATCAAGCGTAAACGAAAAACTGGAATTCGTAGGAAGGTTCAACCCGGGGTCACGGGTTCCCCAATACTTTATCAGGGCTATGTTTGACCTGCCAACTGCCATAGAAATCGCTTATTTCTTGAGGGCTTTCATCATCGGCCGCCACATGAACACCACACCCAGCAAGCCGTACCAGTACCAGTCCAGACTGAGCAGGGGTGGCCATAGCTTCGCCAGCATCAGCGCGAACGCGGCAGCACTCCACTTCACCAGCTTTATGTCCCACAGGTCCATTTCCTTCAACTTTCCCTCGGCCCATTCTTTGTATCCCATCTGAATCACCAAGGGACAGTAGCGGGGCGATATAAATAAATAAGTCCGGGAGGACTGAGAAACGTGAAAGCCCTGGATTTGGGGCACCACCGACCGGAAAAAACCTTCATAACCTTTCTGGAAAGTGTCCGACTGGAACCTGAAGAACTCAACAGGCTCTCCATGGAAAAAATCGTGGAATACTTGCAGGACTTTCGTGAGAAACCACGTGTCGAAAAGCTGAGCTATATCAGGTATGTAGTCAGGGAGTGTAGCAAAAGGGGATATCTGAACAAAGAATGCCTGAGAGCCCTTAAGCCCACGATAGAAGAGGCTGCCAGAGTCGAGGACGGCTACCTCGATATTGACAGGGCTGTGGAGCTCATGGAAGAACTCCTGCGGTCACCCGTGCTTTCCAAGTACGCACCATGGAAAAGATACTGATTTATCGACAACTGACTAACAAATATACGACAAACTATAAATAATGGCCCGAAAATTCTTCACATGGTCGATACAAAAGACGTGGAAGTCCTCCATGAGGATTTTGTGGAATATCATCCCAGCTGGGGAACAGAACCCATCAAGATAAACAGAAAAAAGGCCAGGGTGAACGTGGATGGTGTCGAATTATACTTTGAACTCCACTCGGCTGGAGAATCCGACAAAACCGTCCTTCTGGTTCATGGGTTGAGCTCTATAAACAAAACCTGGGATGAACTCCTGAGAAACGAACTCGCCGCAGCCGGTTACACAGTTGTGATACCCGACCTGCCGAACCACGGCAAGTCCGGATCAATGGACCAAAAAGGGCTGACAATTTACGACTACCCTGAGAAACTCCACAACAAGATGGAAAAGCTCGGGATCAAGGACTGGGTCACGGCATCCAGTTCGGGATCGGCACCATTCATCATGGCGATGGCGGAGAAATACCCGGACAAGGTCAAGGGAGTCTTCAGCTCAGCACCTGTGTGCAAGGTTCGAGAGATTCCCGGGTTGAAATATCTGGGTTATCACATCACCAAAAATTTTCTTTGCCTGATAGACTTCTTCTGCAGGGACAAGTTCAACATAATGGAAAAAATAAAGAACTACCAAGCGAAGCACAGGTCCCAAACTGAAGCTGAAAAACGTCTATACCTCCACAGCGCAAAATATGACGCAAGCCGCGGCAAGAACCCCACATACAAACTGACGAACAAGGCATTGATACGAACAATAAAGGGGTGGCACAAATATAAGCCAAAGGTTCCTGAAGAGGTGCCCTTCGCAATTCAGTTCTCTGAAAAGGACACTATTGCAAAGGTAAAGAAATTCACCCTTGTGAAAAATGCCATACTCCGAAAACTCTCCAGGTATGGCCTCGCAAAGCCACCGAAGGAAAAAACAGTTTTGGACCTTTTGGAAAAGCAAATAGAAAAATACACCGGGATTCACGGGGGGAGCAGACCCCATGTCTACCTGGTAACAGGAGAGGTGGGGCACCACATACAGAAGGAAGCACCGATAGCCTTCGCAGACAACATCAGGCACTTCATGGAGCAAATAGGTTATCTGCCAGAACAGTATAATGCAAAGAACAAAGGTGTCAGGGAGCTCGAAGGGCTATACCTCAGAGAGCACTTGGAGGATGAAGTGGGAAGAGTCGCTAGGAGGACAAGACACGAAGAATACAAAGCGATGGTGAGCTAACCGTTCTCGCCCTTACCCGCTCCGCTCGTGCGGGTCACCTCGAAGCCGTTGACGATAATGGGTGCCGGAGGCACCCCTGTTTTTTGCCAGCTTTTTTACAAAAAAGCTGCCCCAAGCGGGATTTGAACCCGCGTCTCGGGATTGAGAGTCCCGAATCCTTGGCCGGACTAGACGATTGGGGCTTCAGTGATTAGAGGGCGTTCCTGATTTTTAAGTATTATCTGAACAAGGCTCAGACCATAATGAAATTACCCCACAAAATATAATAATCACCCGCACTCAGAATGCTATGAGCACATATTACCCGAGCTATTACTGGGTGCAGCCAAACAATTACCCGCACCCACCACCGGCAAAGAACAAGTGGCTTCCCTGGATGATGATTTTCCTGCTCATAGTTGCTTCATTTTACACCATCTACCTCTACATACAGCCAGACTTCGTGCTGGAAAGTGCAGCCTGCAGCAAGCAATACGTGGTCGTGCACCTCATCACCGCCAAAACCGGAAGGTTCTTCATGGGGGACTTCTCCGTGAACATCGCCGGCAAGGAGTACACCAAGAAGCTGACGAGCACCGTGGCGGAGGGTGAAAAACTGGACGTGGTGTTCAAGGTCGCCCTCGCACCCGGAACCTATAGCGGGGAGGCATATTTCCGGGGAAACCTGCTCGGGGAGTTTTCATGCCAGGTCAGGTAGCTTAAATTTATAATTGGGTGAAGGAAGGTTCTAAAGGTGTGTTCGGATGTTTGAAATTGCAACGATGAGGCAAAATGTCAGGGTCCCCCCTGCAATCTGGAGAAAGGACATAAAGAGGGGGGTGAAGAGAGCCCTCTCCGAGCTTGAAGGCAAAGTTTCCAAGGCACACGGGATACTGCTGGCAGTCCTGAATGTGAAAACTGTCGGGGAGGGCAGGATACTGCCGGGAGATGGTGCTGTTTACTATCCGGCAGTGTTTGAAGCCCTCATATTCCGGCCCGAACTTAATGAAGTGGTGGACAGCGAGGTCACGGACATGACAGAATTCGGAGCCTTCCTGAGGGTCGGTGCCCTTGACGGCCTGGTGCACGTGAGCCAGGTCTCGGACGACTTTTTCAGTTACAGCAAGGAAGGGGTGATCCAGGGAAAGAAAAGCAAGAAGGTCCTGAAGGTCGGGGACAAGGTCCGTGCCAGGATAATCAGCATAAGTTACAAGGCAGAGCCCGCCAAGCTCGGGTTGACCATGCGCCAGCCCGGGCTCGGGAAGTGGGAATGGCTGGAGGAGGAGAGAAGTGGCAAGTAAGAAGGTCTGCAGGAACTGCAGGGTGTTTGTCAGTGGGGATGCCTGCCCTATCTGTGGAGGAAAGGACTTCAGTTCGACCTGGGCAGGAATTGCAATAATAATTGATCCGACAAGCTCCGAGGTTGCGAAAAAGATGGGAGTTGATCTCCCCGGAAAATATGCTCTGAAGGTGAGATGATGGAACTGAAAATAATCGAAGACAGGAAGAACCCCCTTCTTGAGAGGAGGGAGGTCAGGTTTCAGGTAACACATGAAGGAAAGCCGACACCACCAAAATATGAGGTGGCGGAAAAGCTTGCCGCGAAGCTCAACGCAAAAACCGAACTTATGGTAATAGAGCATTATACCACACAGTTCGGGAAGAACGTAAGCAACGGCATCTGCCTGATATACAAGAACGAGAAGGCAATGATTCGCGCAGAACCGACCAAGCTGGTGAACCCAAAGAAAAGACTGGGGTTAAAGGAAAAAGCCAGGGAGAAAGAGGAGGCGAAAGAAGGTGAAGCACAAGCCGAGCAAAAAGAGTAGCCTGTATGAGCTCAAGGAAGGCAAGCTCAACCGGACCCGCAGGTCCTGCCCGAAATGCGGACCGGGGGTGTTCCTGGCAAAACACGGCAACAGGGTGCACTGTGGAAGGTGTGGATACACCGAGTTCATAAAAGCTTAAATTCTCCCCTTTGTTATCTGGAGGGGATGGGATGAACACGATTGAGTTCCTTTGGTACGTTTTGCTGTTTGTCCTCAGCCTTTTTGCCGGGCTGCTGGCAGGTAACTTTTTCGGGGAAAGCAAAGCGGAGGAATCAAGATACAACTACTTGAGTGGTGGGAAAAAATGATATCCAAAACAGACCTGGTGGTGATTGCCGTCGGGTATGTGATGGGCCTGGCTCTTGGTTACTGGTATGGTATGAAATCCGGAACTCAGAGGTTCTGGAGGATGCCAAGTGCGAGCTGGAAGGTGAGAAAGTGATCCAGGTCGCTGTGGTCGGAGACCCCGAAGCAGCCTTCCACGCCGCCAAGAAGGGGCTGGCAGTCCTTGGTATAGAACCTGAGCTGGAGAGCCATGTATCGAAAGCCGGGGGGGTTTTCATATTCTTTGGGGACCGGAAGTGCAAGCTTTCAGTGGTCTTCAACAATGTTGCTGACGCAGCCTCGAAGATGGTTGACTCCGCCGAAATTGTGATAATAGGGAAGGGAAGACTGGCAGAATTCACAAAAAGGGTGGCGGAAATAAAGGGGAAACAGTATGTCGAGGGCAGGGGAAAAGATGCTGTGGAAAAGGCAAAAGAAAAGCTCGTGAGGTTCAACCTGTTCGGCATCAAGTCTTAGGTGGCTCTTCCTCAGGGACAACCTCATCTTCCGGGATCTCCTCCAGATCGGCACCCTCAACCTCAGGAGCAACCTCCACCTTGGCGGGCTCCTCCTTCTCCTCTGCAAACTTCTTCTTGATTTCATCGCTGAAATCCGCATCAGGGGGAAGTATCGCCACCCGGACGCCCACAATTCCCAGCTTTGTCATGGCCTCGGAATACGCCACCTCCACCTGATCAACAGCCTCCTGACCGCATTTTCTCAGCTTCCCGGCGACAAACTTCCATGTCTTGGCCCTGGCACTCGGGAGCTTACCGCTCAGCCGCACCTCGACTCCCTTCGCCCCGGATTGCATTATCCTTGTAACCATTATGTTAGCAATCCTCTTGAAATACCCGCCACGCTCAAGAGAGCGGGCGATTCTCCAGGCAACAATATGAGGGTCAAGGAAAGGCTCCTTGACCTGCTCGACCTCAAGGTGGGGGTTCTCCACACCGAACTTCGAGCTCACATAGGATGTCAGCTTCTTTATGCTGTCACCGCCGGAACCTATCACAATCCCGGGCCTGAGAGCGTGTATTATGATTCGCGTCCCGAGAGGGGTCTTTTTCACCTCGGCATGGCTGAACCCGGCAACCTCCAGCTCCTTTTTCAAGAATTCTTCTATGTCGTGAGCCTTCTTTGCCTCATTTATGAAAAATCTCTCCACCGTCATTTTTTCTCCTCCCTCAGAACCATCAACACGCTCGCACGCCTGGAACGGACGGACACCCTTCCGAGCGACTTCGCACCAAGAGGCCGCTTGTGCCTGCCCCTGTAAACCTCCACCATGGAAATGCGAAGCTTGTCCTCATCAGCACCGAGGTACCGGGCATTGGCAAGGGCATTATCCAGGAGCTTCAGGAAGTTCCGGGCAACCTTCACAGGACAACGGCTCGGCTTCCCCCGGTGGTGTGGAACCTCCTTGTTGTGCCTCCTCAACACCACCAGCTCCTGCTGGGCAGCCACCGCCTCAAGGAACTTCCTCGCCCTCTCAACAGGCATCCCCTTTATGGCTGCAGCTACCTCCCTCGAGTATTTCGGGGACATATTGACATTCCACAGTCTCGCCTTGGCTTCCATATCACATCACTTCAGCGGTATGAACTTGCTGCTCCTTGTCGCTCCGACACCGGGGGCACTGTGCTGAACCCTCTTCCGGGTGCGGGCGAACTCGCCGAGATAGTGTCCGAGCTTCTCCGCATCCACCTTCACAGGCACATACTCCTTCCCGGCATGAACCATTATCGTCAGGCCGAGCATCTCCGGGACTATGGGCATGTCCCTGCAGTGGGTTTTCAGGGGCTTCGTTTCCCCCTTCTTCTTGGCCGCCCTTATCCTTTCAAGCAATCTCTTCTGATAGGGGGTCAATCCTCTCTTGAGCGCCCTGCGAATCCTCGCAGGGGCGACCCTGGCAAAATCCTCCAGGCTCATATTCGCCAGAGCCTCCTCCGACAGCCCCTTGTAATTGAACTTCTTCACCATCACTTTCGCCTCTTCCTTCCGGTTCTCCTGGCAGCAATATAACCAACCTTCCTGCCGGGCGGCGCGTTCCTCGGGGAGGTCTGCGGCTTGCCAGCATGCCTGTGTTTCCTGCCTCCCCCGAATGGATGCTCAAAAGCGTTCATGCTGCTGGCGGAGACACGGGGCCAATACCTGTGCTTGGCCTTCATTATGTGAAACATCTTCCCCGCCTTGAGTATTGGCTTTTCCCGGATACCCGTCCCGGCCACAGTGCCAACAATCGCCCTGCACTCCGGATGGAGAAGCTTTATCTTCCCGGACGGCAGTTTAACACGAATCCTGTTCTCGTCCTTACCCATCACTATCGCAGAACCACCCGCCCCCCTGACAAGTTTTCCACCGTCCCCCGGAACCAGCTCAATGCAAAACACCCTTTCACCCTCAGGAACATTCTTCAAAGGAACAACATTTCCGGGGATGGCTGGAGCTTCCTCACCGGCTTCAACCACCTGACCAACAGAGACCCCCGTAGCTGCAGGAACGACGAACACATCCTCTTCGGTCTGCACAACCGCCAGCGGTGCCGTCCTGGATGCATCCCTGATGAGTTCCACGAGGACTCCCCTTCCCGAGAAGCCCTTGAAACTGGAGCGAGGGCTATACCTGTGCCTGGGACTGCGCCATGTCGGCGCCCCCTTTCCCCTCCTTTGCTGGATAAGTGGTTTACCCATATGCATCACAGTAACCCGAGGTTGGTAGCAACCTCCACAGCGCTATAATCCGGCCGCAGCTTTATATAGGCTTTCTTGACACCCTTGGTGGTTATCTCGGTATTCACCCGTTCCACCTTCACCTTGAACATCGCCTCGAAGGCTTCTCTCACCTTCTGCTTGTCGGCCCTCCGGTCCACCACAAACACGACCTTGTTCTGGTCAAGGAGCCTTATGGCTTTCTCAGTCCCCACGGGGTGGAGCAAAACACTTGTGGGATCATTTCTTTCTGACATTTTTCATCCTCCGGGACTTTCCAAATCCGCAGGAACCGCACTTCCCCTTTCGGAGGTTAAAGCTATGCTTGCCGCATCTCCTGCAGATGCCGTGCGTCCTGCCGCTCGACCTCTTACCGAAGGAAGGGGTTCCCTTGCTCATTTCAATCACTTAGACGGTATTATCAGGACTATGGTGTCGCCGCGCACCATCACTCTACCGAGCTTGCGGCTGACCTCACCATCCTTCAACTCTTCAGCGTCATCCAGAACGACATTCAAGTGAATATCGAAAGCGAGAAGTTTTCCCCTCACCGTGTTGCCGTTTTTGAGCTCAACGACTACCAGACTGTCTTTAGCCTCGTTTAAGGCGTCCAAAGGTCTCTCAATTGCCATTCATATCACCTACGGATAGCTCCGTTGCGCTTTTTTAAACTTTGTCCTCTCAAAGCCCGCAGAGCAAAGATTTTTTAATCGCTTGGCAGAACTACGCCTATGGCTATAGTTCACACAAAGGACCTGAAGAAACCCACCGGTGGACGTAGAAGACGCCACCGCAAGAAGAAAAAGGCAGACCTTGGAAGGCCGTTTGTCCCGGTAACGGTGGGGGAAGAGACCCGCAAGAACATAAGGACACGCGGGGGAAACAGGAAGGTCAGGATGCTGAAAGCAGGAATGGCAAACCTCGCCACGGGGAAGAAGGTCCAGAAGGTAAAAATAATAAGGGTTGTTGAAAATCCGTGTAATCCTTTCTTCGTCAGGAGAAACATAGTCACCAAGGGTTCCGTGATTGAGACGGATAGAGGCTATGCCCGTGTAACTTCCAGGCCCGGCCAGGACGGGCAGGTCAGCGCCGTGCTGCTGAAGGACTACACCCCCACCCGAAAAAAATAACTCAATAGTGAATGCTCCATGGGAAATACTGGCAAGTTCCCCCTCTCCATTTTTAATCGGCACCTGTTGGTGACACGTGGAGACCGTTGTATCGGCAAAGCGGCTCGACCGGGAAAAGGTTTTTGACCGTGTCGAGTCCTTTGTAAGGGACGTGCTGCTGGAAGACGTCCTGAAGGCCGTTTCCCATGGCGAAAAATCGCTAATCGTGAATTTCACAGAGCTCGACAGGTATGACTACGAGCTGAGCGATGAACTCGTTGCCAACGCAGAGGAAGTCCTGAAAGCCTTCGAGGAAGCGATAGATGACCTCGGACTTTCTGATAAATCCATCAAGGTCCGGTTCCGGAACCTCCCAAGGTCAACCTGGTTCAAGATAAAGGACCTTCGGAGCGAACAGCTCGGGAAGTTCGTGACAGTCGAGGGGATAATAAGGCAGGCTTCGGAGGTCCGACCGGAAGTTGCGAAGACTGAGTGGGAATGCGCGGCCTGCCAGGAAAGAATCAGCATGTTCCAGACAGGACTCAACCTCAAGAAACCAAAGGAGTGCCCCAATTTCACCTGCAAGAACCGGAAGGATTTCATTCTCGTCGGAAAGGAGTTTGGAGACGTGCAGAGGGTTGTAATAGAGGAGAACCCCGAGAATCTCGAGGGCTCCGAACAGCCATCCAGACTCAATGTGATTTTGCGGCATGACCTTGTTGACCCGACCTTCCGCAGGAACCTCATGCCCGGGAACATAATCAGGGTGAGTGGAATACTCAAGGAAATGTCACTGAAGCAGGGGGATAGCGGAAAAAGGTATGACATATTCATGGAAGCAAATCACCTGGAATCTCTCTACCAGGAGTTCCAGGACATTGAGATAGAGCCAGAGGATGAAAAAAGGATAAAAGAAATCGCCTCGGCCGACCCGTGGAAACTCGTGGTGGATTCGATAGCCCCGAGCATCTATGGCCACAACGAAATAAAGAAAGCGATAGCCCTGCAGATGTTTGGAGGTGTCAGGAAGCAACGACCGGATGGAACCTGGAGCCGTGGGGACATCCACCTGCTCCTTGTCGGTGACCCGGGAGCCGGAAAAAGCCAGATACTCAAATACGTGGCGGGAATAGCACCGAAAAGCAGGTATGTATCCGGGAAGGGTGCGAGTGCTGTCGGACTGACGGCAACGGTTGTGAAGGACGAGTTCCTCAAAGGGTGGACCCTCGAAGCAGGAGCGATAGTGCTCGCGAGCGGGGGGATTGCCTGCGTGGACGAGATTGACAAGATAAGCAAAGAAGACGTATTTGCCCTGCACGAAGCCATGGAACAGCAGAGCATAACCATAGCAAAGGCAAACATATTCGCCACACTCCGTTCCGAGACAAGCATACTCTCAGCAGCAAACCCGAAGTTCGGGCGGTTTGACCTCAACACCCCCATAGCCGAGCAGATTTCCCTGCCGGAAACAATACTCAGCAGGTTTGACCTGATTTTCCCCGTAAAGGACATACCAAATCCAAAGATAGACGAGGCACTTGCCAGCCACATACTTTCCCTCCACAAGAGTCCCGAAATTTCAAAGCCCGCAATACCTCCCAAGGACATGAGGAAGTACATCGCCTATGCCAAAAGGAACATCCACCCCAAGATAACTGATGATGCCCTGAACAAGATAAAGGAGTTCTTCGTGGACCTGAGACGGGAGTATTCAGACGGCTCCTCGGTCCCCATAAGCCCCAGACAGCTTGAAGCACTGGTGAGGATGACGGAAGCATCCGCCCGATTGAGGCTGAGCCCCGTAGCAACGGTGGAGGACGCTGCAAAAGCAATCGACCTTATGAAGTACACGCTGTACCAGCTCGCCTATGACACCGAAACGGGAAGACTCGACATAGACCGCATGGAAACTGCCACACCATCAAGCAAGAGAAGCAAGATAATGACGGTGCTTGAGATACTCCGGGAGCTTGAAAAGGAATTCGGGAAGGAAATACCCAAGGCCAAGGTAATCGAAGAGGCGGAGGCAAGAAAGCTCCAGATAGACGAGGTTGAGCGCGTGCTGGACGACCTTCGGGCCAAGGGCTACATAATAGAACCAAAATCCGGAATAATTGAGAGGGTGGAGTGACTACTCAAGCAGGTCTATTGAATCAACTATGCCGTCACCATCTTCATCGAACCCCTGAACAACTATGAAACCGTTCTCCGCAGCTCTGTTAAAATGCTTCCTCAAACCGAGAATGGCAGCACGGGTCCCGGAAGAAGTCCGCCCGGCCACCTCCATTATCTTTTTCCCCGGGTCCTCCGGGTTTCCGGTCACAGCCACGAATCCACACCAGTCCTCAAAATACTCCTTCGTTGGACTCTTTATGGAACGGTCAACGAATCTCACAGGCATAAAGTTGTTGAACCTCGCCGCCACCGTATTGACCACAGGCCCACCAAGGATTATCAAGTTGCCCTTCGCCCTTTTCAGCTCAATGTCCGTGTAGATGAAAGGCCACGGGATTGTCCCCATACGGCCGAAGAATGACGCAATTTCCGCCGCAAGATGTCCATCCCTGGCCCTGGCACGGTTCGGCCCGTGGGGATCGGGAGAGCCAACAACTATGTGAGCATTCACAACCCCCCCAACCACAAAAGGGGGGTAATCACTGTAAGCAACAACCTCACCACCCAGGGAACCGGGCATTATGTACCCGAACGCAGTTGCCCTCGGGGCGACCAGCTTTGCCTTCCCCCCACGCATCTGCCTTTCCTCAACCTCCTGAAGGACGCCGGCCCTCTTCAGGACCTTTATGTGGTAGTAAACCCTCTGTTCAATCATCCCAAGCTTTCTGGCTATTTCCACGGGGTACATCGGCTTTTCCAGGGTCATCTTCATTATTTTCTCCCTGATCGGGTGTGAAACTGCCTTGAGAAAAGCGGGGTTCCTGGAAACCACGGCACTGAACATGACGGAGTCCTTGACAATGGCGTCCATTAAAACATAAATTTGAATGCTTTAAAAAACTTATTTTTGTCATCGCTCCGGGCAGAAATGCTTAAAACACAGAGGGGTGGATAAGTGCATGGGCCCGTAGCTCAGCCGGTCAGAGCGCCGGTCTTATATGGCCGCCTCTGGCATAGGGACGACCTAAGAAAGCCGGAGGTCCGGGGTTCGAGTCCCCGCGGGCCCAGCCAAATTAAGACAAATGTCGAGTAACAATTTTATACTCGACTAACCAACCCTGTTGATGCGAATCGCACTCCTCAGCGAGAGTTATCTTCCCCACACCGATGGCGTGGCACATATGATGGCAAGGGTGGTAGATGAGCTCCAAAAGAAGCACGAGATTCTCGTGATTACCTTGGATGAAAAGGAAAGTGTTGAAACGAATGGCGTAACAGTTCACAGGCTCAAGGGGACACCCCTCAGGGCATACCCCAAATGCAAGTACAGGGTGCGGCCCCCTTACGGAAAAATCCTTAAGATTCTGGGGGATTTTGAACCGGACGTCATTCACACTCAAACCTCCCTGACCCTCGGAGCGGCCGGAAAGCACGCAGCAAACGAGATGGGAATCCCAATTGTCTCCACATTCCACACAGACCTGGAGGGGTTCGCCACAGAAATCATTAGACAGGGAAACCTGAAAGTAAATCCTCTCACAAGGGCAGCACTTTCATCAAGGTTCGGAAAAAAGCTTGCATTGAAAATCATCGACAGGTTTTCGCATCCCATCCTCTACTCCTACTTAAACGTCGTCGACGCTGTGACCTCCCCCTCCGACCCAATCACAGAGCTCCTGATAGGAAAGGGCGTATCGGAGGAGCGGATACGCAAGGTCCCGAACCCAATAGAGCTCAATCCCGACTCCATATCAGGAGAGGAGTTCAGGGATAAGTGGGGAGTGGAGGGATTTATGGTCCTTCATGTCGGGAGGTTAAGCTGGGAAAAGAGAATAGACAAGATTCTGGAAACCGCGGCGAGGGTGAAGGACGCCACCTTCGTGATAACCAGCGAGGGTCCTCTCGGAGATGATCTGAAGAACGCGGCAGCCAGAATGGGGCTCGACAATGTGAAGTTCACAGGATACTTGCCGTATAAGGAACTTTACGGGGCATACCATGCTTCTGATTGTTTCCTTGCCGCATCCCCCTACGAGACATTTAACATCTCCGCGGCTCAGGCCCTTTCCTTCGGCAAACCCATAATCGGGGTCAAGAGGCTTGGCCTGATGGAGTTCATCAAACACGGAAAGAACGGTTTCCTCGTGGAACTCAATGACAAGGAAATCAGCAACTATGAAAGGTATATCCGGATGCTGATGGGGGACGCCGAGCTGAAAAGGTCCATGGGAAAAAAATCACGGAGGATCGCCCTGAGGTTTGAGAAGCGAAGGGTCGCAAGGAAATTCCTGGAAGTGTATAAAAGTGCCGAAACAAACGGGTTCAGTGAGTGGAAGGAATGCAGGTATCTCACGGCATTGCTGGCCTTCGTCAAGGCCGCGAGAATTTGAATCTCTTCTTTAGCTCAGGGGACAGCCTTTCGGGGGTCCAAGGGGGATCAAAGACCAGCTCAACCTCGGGGTCAAAACCAAGCTCCCGTAGCCTGTTTTCAACACTTGAGAGCATCACGCCACCAAGGGGGCACATGGGCGTGGTAAGCGCCATCTTCACCTTCACATTCTTGCCATCAACGTCCACGCCATAAACCAGACCAAGGTCAACAATACTGACGCCAAGCTCGGGGTCCTTCACATCTCTGAGGGCCTCCAAGACCTTCCTGTCCATGAGCGAAAAAGAAGCAAGAAAATAAAAAAGATATGGCAGCTCAGAACTTGTAGTTTGAACCGATGTACGCCCAGAACACCACGGTGGGAACGTACCCCGACAGGAACCAACCGACCACTGGTATGAGTGAAAGCACCAGGGAGACCCCGAACACCAGCAAGGCTGCCACCACCCACACGCTAATGAAGGGTCCGGAGTATGCCTTGCTCAACATTTCACCGAACTTGAAGCCATCTGACAGATTCCCCTTCTTTCCCAGCTCAAGAACAGCCCTTGTAAACACCGGAGCGGCAAGGAGAAACAGCAGTGAGCCCGCAGCAATGAACTCGAACTTCAAGGGGGAGAGCCCCATAGACAGCACAGCAATCGGCACCAAGAAGTACACTATTGCAACAAGCACGGCCTTCAGTCCAAGCACCCACTGTTCAAAGCTGAAGCCGGGAAGCTTCTTAGGTTTCTTCGCAATCTCAAGACCGTATCCCATCAGCACGAAACTCACGATAGGTATCAGGCTAAGAACACTGCCGACAACAAGTTTTCCAAGGTCCTCAAACGGCTTTTTCAGCACGTCTCCAATTTCCATACACAGAAATACCGGCATGTTTTATATAGTTCACTTATAAGAAACTGTTGAAGGATTTTCCGCCAAGGGAAAAAACATTCGACATCCGCCTGCCAATGCTTTATTAATTGAATAACCTCCGCTGATTGTGGACATCACTGTGTTGATACCAGCATACAAGAAACTCGACAGGATACCCAAGGCCTTGGACAAGCTCAGGTTCAGGGGGGACTTCGAGGTTATTGTTGCCGGGGACTGTTTAAGCCCCAGAGACAGGAAGTTCCTGAAGGAAAGGGGAGTCGTGCTTGACCACTCCGAGAAAAGGCGTGGCAAGGCCAATGCGCTGAACCAAGCCTCTGAGAAGGCAAAGGGAGAACTCCTTGTGTTCATCGACTCTGACACCTGCCCGGAGGACAGTGAGTTCCTGGAAAAAATCTGGAGGAACTACAAGGAAAGGAACTTCGAAATCGGAACGGGTAAAGTCATGGTTAATGGTGACAGCCTGCTCGAGAGGTCCATAAATGTAGAATACATGTTCATAAACAGTGCAGTATTTCTCGGAAACCTTTTCAGGAAGGCCATGCCACTGATTGGGGCATTCATAGTGGTCACGAAGGACGCCTTTAACAGGATAGGGAAGTTCGCCAAGGTCATTCTTGAAGACATCGACCTAGGATGCAGGGCAAATACCTCCGGGCTGCGATTTTTCTACATGAAGGACGTGACTGTTTATACATCCTCACCGAAAAGATTCAGGGACTGGATGGTCCAGAGGAAAAGGTGGGTGATAGGAGGGTCACAGTCAATCTGGGCCGCGAAAAAAGAAGCAATAAAGAATTTCCCACTTTCGCTCGCAGCCATCACATCGTGCTATCCCCTCCTCTCAATCTCGTTGATGTTACTCGTCGCCGCAACCTTTGCTATGTCCCAGGTGAGCATTGTATACATCCTTTCAGTAACCGCACTCCTGACAACCAGTCTAATGCTCGTGATGAACAGGGTCCTGAACTGGGGGATTTCGCTGTCCTCAGGAATCCACTATCTTCTGTGGTACGGCCCCATTTGGTCGACCCTTCTCGTAATAGAACTCCTGTATTTCTCCTTCAAGAAAGACAAACCTGCGGACTGGGTAGTCTAGGCGAAGAGCTAAAAACCAGAACCGCCAGAACTTTTTGCCGGGGTGGCGGAGCCCGGACGAGGGGCTGCGCCCCTACGTTTACCTGCAGGGTGTCTCCCTCCGGTCGAGCACCCAAAAGATGCCGGGCATCGGTTGGCATCAACGAAACCGAGCGCAAAGCAGTCCATCAACGCTTTCGCAGCGAGCCGAGCTGTTCCATCAACGAATTTGCGAGGCCGTTCGAACGGAGTTCGAGAGGCCCCACGAGCCGCTGCTCGTGTGGGAGGCGAGCCAAAGGCGAAGCCGACGAAGCAAATTGGTTGAGTTGCCGGGGTGGCGGAGCCTGGTAACGCGCTGGACTCGAAATCCAGTCCCTCTGGGATCAGGGGTTCAAATCCCCTCCCCGGCGCTGATAGCTCCATAACCGACCACAAAAAAAGAAAGAAGAAATAGGACCGTGAGCATCATTTCTTCTTTTTCCTGGTTGTCTTCTTCTTTGTCGTCTTTTTCTTGGTTGCCTTCTTCTTGGTTGCCTTCTTTGTCGCCTTCTTCTTAGCGGGCATCTCAATCACCGGGATTCTCCCCGGTAACAATATGCCGGGGAAATATTTATCCTTTCTTTATCTTTCCGGAAAAAATAACTATCAGCAGGTATGGGGATAGGCATGGTGGTTTATGTAATCAACTTCAAAGCATACGGCGAGACGGTCGGGGAGCGGGGGCTTGGGATAGCAAAGATCCTCGACAGGTTCGCCTCCGAGACCGGGGCGAAGATTATGGTGGCAGTTCAGCCCACGGATATCCGCATGATTGCAAAAGAGGTGTCGATACCCGTTCTTGCCGAACACTTCGACCCTGTGGAACCTGGAGCCAAGACGGGGTGGGTGACACTTAAAGCCGTGAGAGCGGCTGGAGCGAGTGGAAGCCTGATAAACCACAGCGAACACCGCATACCCAAAGAGAAAATAGCCAAGGCTGTGGAGATGGCAAAGGGAGCCGGGAAGCTCGTGATAGTCTGCGCCAGAGACGCAAAGGAGGCGAGGGAGCTTTCGGAACTCAAACCGGACTACATAGCAGTGGAACCCCCAGAGCTGATAGGTGGAAACATAAGCGTGAGCAGGGCACGGCCGGAGCTGATATCCGAAAGCGTCCGGCTTTCCAGAGTCCCCGTGCTTGTGGGTGCTGGAGTAAAAACCAGCGAAGATGTGAGAAAAGCCGTCGAGCTCGGGGCCAAGGGCGTGCTGGTTGCAAGCGGCGTGGTCAAGTCAGGGGACGTGAGGAAGGCAATTGAAGGGCTGATCATTTAATGGGCTTGAACCTCTTTTTCAGCTTTTCAAGCACGGCCGGGATTGTGGTGTATTCCATTTCCCCTATGCCGAGGCGGTGTGGCTCGAAAGGACCGTTCTGCATTAGGTAGTCCGCTATCTCATTCGCCCTCTGTCTCGCCCTGTCAAATGACGGATCATCGAAGAGGTCCTCCGGACCAACAAGCCTGCCATTGGCGAGCTGGAAACCCGCAGCAATGACTCTCGGCGGACCATCAAAACGTGACGGCCTGGCCTGAGCAAAGCTGGTCGGCATGAACGGGCCGTGATGCGAACCACGCATCCACCCTTTGACCAGGTATGGAAAAGCAAAAGGTTCCAGCACCTCACCAAGGGCAGGGAACTCGTGCTGGGCACGGACTATCATCACAGGGTCATCCTTCCCCACATACTTTCCGGCAATCAGGTTCAGGCTCTCGGTGCTGGTCACCGCACCAACCACATCATCTCTGGTGTAAACGCGCTTCACCACATACCGTTCGCTCGCTCCTATGAGTGCAAGCAGCTGGTAGGACTCCTCTGGGGTTTTGAGAACCACCTTCTTCTTTTCAAACAGGTCATACACTTCAAACTTGAAACCCTGCGCAACACTTGGCGAGACCACCAGGCCAGCAGTGTTGAACGGGTCAGCAAAAATCTTGTAGAGCGCAAAGTTCCACGCCCCTGCTTCAGTCTTGTCAGCCATGAACACCACTATCGGCTCGCTCTTGCGCTCCTCAATCTCCATTTCCGCAATTCCCGGACCCATCCCCCTGACATTGCCCGCGAATGCTGAACTCAACAGGTCCTGACCCGCACCGTAGAGCTTGAGTCTCTTCGCAACCTTCGTGCCCTCAACGAAGGTATTCCAAGCAAGGGAATGAATCTTCTTGTTGTCAATGCCCTTCCTGTGAGTCATTATGAGCTGAAGGTCATCCCCACACGCAAGGACGCGGAAGTCAACAAGCAACTTTGACCTCTTCGCCTTCGAGAGATGCTTTTCAGCTGCCTTCACAATTTCTGGATGGACAGAATGATGCCCTGGAAAACCTCCAACATCCGCCTTGATCGCACTTATGGTTACCATACCATAAAGGGACAAAAGAACGATTTAAGCTTTTCACTTTCCCATAAACATTTAAATCTCTCCTCTTTTAAATTCACTAATGGAAGCAGGAAATCGCGAAATTCTGCTAAATAAGCAAGCAGCGAGTAGTAAAACCTTATTGCTATCAAGAAATGGAGTATTTTTGTTTCTATTTGGGAATGGTGCCTTTGGCAGTAAGTGGTGTGGGCTCTGGCAAAACGACACGAAGTTTCTGGACTACTTTGCCCTGCGCGTGAACGACGAGTGGCTTTCCCCTGAGAACTTCCACTCGCTGAAATACAACGGGATAACGGCAGAGCTGAATTATAACGCCGGCACGAAAGTGAGGGAGCGACTCTGCGTCACGGAAGGCGGGCTCGTTGTGGAGCTCCAGACCCGTGGAAGGTCGGAGTTCGACCTGGAAATGGGAGTGAACATCCGCAAGAGGGACGAGGACATAAGGGATGAAGGCTACAAGGTGTTCAAAAGAAAGGGCATCCACGTCGGGAACTCCCTCGGCAGGCTCAGTATCCAAGCCAAAGGGGTATTCACACCAATAAACCAGTACGAGGTGCACTTCCCCGGCAGGTACGCGCAGGAAGTGGGATACGACTGGAACGAATCGCCGCAAAAGAAGTTCGTCCCGGGGATACTCTCCATGAAAGGAAGAAAAGTGGAAATAAAGTTTTCCCTCGCACCGGGCGTCGGGTCTTTCAACCTCGCGAAGAAATCGGCCAGGAGCTATGTGAGAAAGCACAAGGCAGTGGGATGGGAAATGGCAGCTTCCCTCTCCCACTTCATCACCAGGCTGGAGGGAAAAACAGCCTTCCTGGCGGGGTTCCCGTACTTCAACGAGTTCTGGACCCGGGACTTCCTGTGGATGGTGAAACCCTTGCTGGAGAAGGGATACCTTGAAGAGGTCAAGGAGGCCGTCGGGCTGATAGCCAAGCACCAGCTCCCGGACGGCAGCATCCCAAATGTCGTGGGCGTTCCAGAAACCAACGCAGACTCCACACCGCTGTGGATAATCGCCGCGGACGAGCTGGTGAAAGAAGGAGCGAAGGTTGACGTAAAACACCTGAAAGCGGCTCTCGAATTCGGCAGGAAACACCTGAAGAGAGGTGTTGTCTGGCACCCCGAGGAGCTAACCTGGATGGACACCCTCTGGAGGCGAGGGGGCATCGAGATCCAGTCCCTCTGGGCCGAGGCATTCGAACGCGGAAGCGAGCTGATCGACCCGAAGCTTGAGGACCTGTCAGCAGAGATATGGGAAACCGTGGAAATCGACTATCTGACGCACGAGGTGTTCAGGGACTCCCTAGAAGGACCATACAGGTTCACCGCCAACACCCTGGTCCCTTTGGTGTTCGGCCAGGCCTCCCTTGGCCAACGAAAGAAGACCCTGAAAAGAGCCAGAAAGGAACTGCTCACCCCTGATGGGGTGAAGGCAGTCAGCAAGAGCGAGAGCTCAACCCCTGAAAAATATCACGAGAGGGTCTGGGGGATAACGACATACTGGGGTTCCGTGGCCTTCGGCAAATCAGAAGGCAAAAAGATACTTGACAGCTGGTCCAAACACATGAACTCGCGAACCCTCTACGGGATGCCTGAGACTGTTTCCAAAGGCAAGCCCATGGGGGCAACGCATCAGTTGTGGTCAACAGCCTTCCTGCCATCCGCAGGGAGAGGAGGTCGAAAATGAAAATAGCAGTGCTGGCAAGTGAGCTGTGGCCCGTATTCAGTGGTGGGCTCGGAGTTGCAGTGTATGAGCTCGTAAGAGCACTTGAGAACCGCCGCAACGGCATGAGCTTCAAGGTGGTAATACCCAAGCTCAACTGGAAGGGTCATCTCCGCTCTCCTGTGGTTGAAACCCCCACGGAACTCGGTTATTCCGTCTACTTTTACAAGGGGGAACCAATACTCGGGTGGGAATCAATAAAAGAGATACAGGGCTTCAACCTCGCACTTGTTCAGGCCTGCGGGAAAAACACCGACATAGTCCACGCAAATGACTGGATGACCGTGCCCGCAGGAGTTATGCTCAAGAAAAGGGGGAAGAAGTTCCTGTTCCACATTCACAGCACGGAATATGACCGGACCAACTTCAATCCGAGGAAGTGGGTCGTTGACATAGAAAAGATGGGGGCGGAAATGGCGGACCTTGTCGTGGCAAACAGCTTCAGGACGAAAAAGCAACTGGTGGAACTCTACGGCATAGACCCGAAAAAGATTGAGGTCATATACAACGGGACAAATATTGAAAGGTTTTCCGGACCCATCAACAAGAACCTGAAGAAGCCCGGGGATAAGGTGGCACTCTTTGTCGGGAGGCTCACAATCCAGAAGGGGGTATGGCATCTCCTCCAGGCTGCCAAGCAGGTCGTTGAAAAGGAACCGAAGGCGAAGTTCGTCATAGTCGGTTCGGGCCCGGACATGCCCTACCTCATAGACACTGCAATCAAGCTCGGTATAGAAAAAAACGTCATATTCACCGGGAAGCTGAGCGAGGAGGAGCTGATCGCGGCCTACAGGATGTGTGACGTTTTTGTCATGCCCTCAGTCAATGAACCCTTCGGGATAGTTGCACTGGAAGCACTTGCATCCGGGAAGCCGGTGATACTCAGCAAGACATCCGGGGTCGGGGAGGTCATAGACCACTGCTTCAAGGTAGATTACTGGGACACCAACCTCCTCGCCTCGCGCATATTGGAGGTCTTTCACTACAAGGAGCTGAAAAAGGCCATGGGGAGAAATGGCTCGACCGAAGCAAGAAAGCTGAGCTGGGACAGCTCAGCCCGGAAGTTTGAAGAGGCATACAGGAGGGTCATGAGTGCGTAAGGTCGCGTTCTGCTCGGTGCTCCACCAGCCGTGGAGAATATCAAAATACAGCTTCTTTGACATAGGTCACCACAAGAACTATTTTGACAACCACCTGAACAAACGTCTCTTTGAAAGGGTGGCCCGGAAAAGCTACCTCCCAACCCTGCGGATAATGAAGGAGCTCTGCGAAGACACAGAATTCCGGGTCAATCTCTCCATGACGGGAACGTTCCTCCAGCAAGCGGAAAAATACAAACCGGCTGTGATAAAGGCACTCAAGGAACTTCACGCAACAGGAAAGATGGAACCGATAGCTGAGACATTCTACCACTCACTGGCATTCCTCATATCTGAAAAGGAGTTCAGAGAACAGGTGAGACTTCACCTCCAGAAAATGAAGGAACTCTTCGGCGTGAGACCAAAGCTGTTCCGCAACACCGAGTCGTTCTACAATGATGATGTTGCCAAAGCGGTGGAGAAGCTCCGGTTCAAAGGGGTTATCACGGAGGGAAGCGAAAAGCTACTCGGCTGGAGAAGCCCGGGGTATCCCTACAGAGCTGATGGCACCAGGCTCCAGCTGTTTATGAGGAACTACCGTCTGAGCGATGACATAGCCTTCAGGTTCTCCGCCCGCAGCTGGGAAGGCTACCCGCTAACAGCCGACAAGTATGCGGCCTGGCTCGGGGCGATGCCAAACCCGTTCACCGTTATATTCATAGATTTCGAAACCTTCGGGGAGCACCAATGGGAGGATACTGGAATATTCGAGTTCCTCAGGCATCTTCCCCGGCACGCCAACTCCAGCTCCGGAATAGAATGGTCAAATCTCTCAGACCTTCTGACAAACAGATTCGTGGACTCCATCCACTCCCCACAGTTCGTCTCCTGGGCAGACTGCGACAGGGACCTGAGCGCCTGGCTGGGAAACGAGATGCAGAACTCTGCCTTCAACTTTCTCAAGGAACTTGAAGCACCCGTAAAAGCCACCCGGGACAAGCATCTTATTGAAGTCTGGAGGTGGCTGACCACAAGCGACCACCTTTACTACATGAGCACAAAGTTCGCCGGCGACGAGGAAGTCCACAGCTACTTCAGGTGCGAGGCTTACAGCAGTCCCTATGACGCATTCACAAACTACATGAACATCCTCCAGGACCTCAAGTCGCTGGTCGATGAGCTCGGAAAACGAAAGAAGAAAAAGTAAGGGCTTTATACGAACCACAGCTAATGAAGCCAATGAAGGGGCTTGTGGTATTTGACCTCGAAGGTGTCCTTGTCGAAGGAGAACTACTGGTGGAGATCGCAAGACTTGCCGGCATCAACCACATCAACAGGTTAACGGAAGCGGGGCTGCGGGGTGAGCTCCCCTGGGAGAAAAGCTTCAACGAGAGAATGAAGCTTTTGAAAGGTGTCCACAGGGAGGTCGTGAAAAAGGCCGGGGAGAGTCTGAAGGTAAACGAAGAAGCGGAGAATGTTGTCCGGGAGCTCAAAAGGATGGGCTTCAAGGTATATGTTGTCAGCGGTGGCTTCGAAGGGACCGCAAGTGCCGTGAAGGAGCGGCTTGGCCTGGACGGCTATGTTGTCAACAGGATGGTGTTCCGGGATCAGTCGCTGGATGGCTGGGAACTGAAAGTGCGTGACAAAGGAAGGATTGTCCGGGAACTGAAAGAAAAACTCAGCCCCCCTGTAACCATAACTGTGGGCGATGGGGCGAACGACATTCCCATGTTCAAAGAGGGTATCGGGGTGGCATACAGGGCCAAGGGAACGGCACGAGAGCACGCCAAGTTCAGCATAGACAGACTCGAAGAGCTCCTGAAAATCGCCGCCAGCTTCACACGCGCCCCAGGGCCAGCTCATAAGCCTTGAGGTACCTGTCGCCGAGCTTATCCCAGGTGAAGTGGTCCTTCACTGCCTTGTGAGCTGCTATCTCGAGGGATATGCGCACCTCCTTGCTGGACTTGACGAAGTTCTCAATTATCCCCGCAACCCTCGGAACCGCCGACTCGGAAATGTCAGCAACATATATTCCCTTGCTGCCAAGCCGCTCCGCAGCCATACCGAAACCGGCAGTCCTTGTAGTGACGGCAGTGCTAAGGAAAGCCGCTGCTTCCATCGGCGTGTAACCCCACGGCTCATACCTGCTAAGAAAAACGCCCATACTTGCAGACGTAAGGAAATCCCGGTACCTGAGCCCGAGAAGTTCGTCCTGCTTGTTCAAATAGATGGGATAATAGACAACCTTGACTCTGTCTTCCGGGCGGTTCAGCAACCCGTTGCTCCTCAACCTTTGCATTATGGCGTCCTTATCGGAACCACTGGAGAGCTGAAAGGCACAGAGCGGTGGGTTCTTCCCCCGGCGGGTTCCGAGTTGATGTCTCATCCTCTCCAGGTCCATCATCAGTTCATCAAGCTCCTTCTTTGCCACCCCCTCTTCCGGACCAGCCATGAAAAGGTTCTTGCTTATTCTGTCCACATCTTCCTTCAGGACCTCCTTCATACGGCGATAGAAAGCAAAGTTCTGTATGACTTCATCCTTGACTCCCAGAGTCCCGGCCGGCACGAGTATGAAGGACAGGAACCACCTCCCGTATTCCTCCTTCTTCAGCCGCTCGTTCAACACACCGAGCGCATCTATGAAAATGTCATATCCCTTATTAAGAAACTCGTATCTCCCGGCAGTATATACCACCGGATAATCGCTTAGCTCGAGAGGGTAGTAAGGAAAAAAATAGGAGCGGACGAAATCGTCTATCTTCTGGCGGAACATCACCTTGTCGCTCATCAGCTTTGGCAGCTCCGGGATAGAATGGTCATCCAGGGCGTTGTAGGTTATCAGGTCCGGCGCACGACCCAGAACCTTCTCCGCTTCCTTCCCCGTGCCCTCGCTGACCGTCGTGAACACCGTGGCGAGTCGGGCCGCCGCCTTTTCAGTGAGATGCTTCGCGGTAACGTTGTGCTTCCTCGCCCCGGAATCCGGGTCTGGAGGGACCCTCCCTCCCGTGGCCCGCCCAAGGACAGTAGCATGAGTGGTGAAGACCGTCGGAAGCTTCGCAGAGGCGGAATCCAGGTAGAAAAGCACACCCGCAGAAAGCCACTCATGAAGCTGAACCACATGCTCACCAGGCATTGCCCGGGAAAGTTCCCCAAGGAGCATCCCGGCACCGTAGCTCCACGCCAGCGGCTCATTATAGTCAAAGCCTGAACCCAGGGAGTCAATCCTGTATCTCTCCCAGAGTTCCGCCTTTATTTCATCCACCCTGTTCAGCATCCCCCTGGCATCCACAAGGATTATGGGAGTGTCTCCCGCATTCACCCAGGAACCATAACGGAACTCCAGCCCCTCTTCTCTCAGCTTGGAAAACACATCTGAAAAAGGGGGAGGCGGAATTCTGTCAATAACCTCCGTTCTTTTTGGGTTCAGGAAACCGATTGTGAAATATCTGCCATCAAACTTCTTTTTCATAAAGGGCGCCTTTGAGGTTATGACGGTCCATATGCCCCCCACCTTGTTCCCGCACTCAAAACTGACCTCCCAGAGAACTCTCACCGGACCACCCTCCTGAACTCCGCGGCGTATCTCTCCGGGGAAAGAACGTTGATATACATGTCATTCCCGAGCTCAAAGCCACCGAATTCACTGAGCCGGGGATATATCTCGATGTGAAAATGGAAGTCTCTGCCCCTCGGAGCCTGGTGAACTGCAAGGTTATATGGCACGCCTGGGAAGAGCCTGAAGATGGCCCCAACAGTCGCGCGAAGAATTGCCGCCAGATCCTCGAGCTCCTCCCTCCTGAGCTCCGGAAGTGAACGGACATGCCTCTTGGCAATTATCCAGGTCTCCCCCGGAAAAATCGAAGCGAAGGGCGCAAGCGCAAAGAATCCATTGTTTTCCATCAGAACGCGACTGCCCTCTTCCCCTTCCTCCCGGATTATCGTCTCAAAAGGGCACTCACCGAAAAGATGGGTATATTCGTCAATCTTTGCCCTTTCCTTGTAAATGGTTCCGGGAACCACAGGGAGAGCAATCAACTGGGAGTGTATATGGGCTATGCTTGCCCCGGAAGCCGCCCCGTCATTCCGGAAAATGCTGACATATTTTATTCTCTTGTCAGCCATATGAGTTTTAGTTCGCTGGGCATAGACCCCAAGCAGTTCCACAAGATGCTCCTCGGTGAGCTGATCAAACCGGAGATGCTCAGGGTGGTCAATTATCACCTCATGAAACCCAAAGCCACCCCTGCTGTGGAAAAACCTTTCACGACCGGAGAGGGGCTCATCTGGGTCCAGAGCGGGAAACTTGTTGGCAATAACAGCTATCCTCCACGGCTCCCCCACCCTGTAAAGTATCGGGGAAGAGAGGTTCTCCGGACAGAAAGGGCAGCGCCCATGCTGTATGTGGACCTCCTTTATCTCAAAATCCTCCGGCCTTTTCGACCTTCCCGTGGAAACAATCACCCAGCGATCGAGAAAATAATGCCTGCGGATTTCATTCACATTAAAGTGAAATTAAAATCTAATTAAAGCTTATGATACACCTATATAATGAAGATTCCGCGACTCGGAGAGCCGCCGGTGAATGACATCTGGGTCGGGCTCTTCGCCCACGTAGATTCCGTGGCCCGTGCAACCCTTGAACTGCTGCTAAAACTCAAGGGTCTGGGAATAGAGGAACATGGCAAGGAATACTTTGTTGATGAAACCAAGTTCCGGACCGTTGACCGGATGATTCCGGGCAGGGAAAGAAGGGTCGGGGGAAATGGAGGGAATGCCGCCTATTTTCTGGGGAAGCTCGGGGTGAAGTGCAACCTCTCAGCACCCGTGCGTCCGGAGGCACTGATGAAATTTTTCTACGACCTGCCGGTGTATTTCTGGGGGGTGCGGAAAAAGAGGGCAAAGTCAGCAGGGAGGGATGACCCAGTCCCAGAGCACATAGTAATTGAACTCTTCCCCCCACTTTCAAACTACAGGAGGACCATAATCAGCTGGGACCCCATGACCAGGGAAGGGTGGCTGGATGAAGGTTTCTGGGCAAGGATGAAAGAAGGGATATTCCTGCTGTCTGGAATACACCTGATACAGAAGCGAGGGGCCGTCGATGAAATAATTGAAAGACTGAAAAAGAGGAGAGTCCGGACATATTTCGAGCTCGGGGAACCAACAAAGGCGCTGAAACACGCCCTGAACAGGTTGCTTGAAGAGGGTCTGGTCGGGCACCTTGGGATGAACGAACGTGAAGCAAGGAAAATTTTCGGGGCGGGGCCGGAAGACGTAAAAGAGGTCTCCAGAGAAGTGAGCTGCGGGGTCACAATACACAACCCGGAATATGTGACATCGACGGATGGAAAGATGCTGCGCCCGCTTGTGGATGTGGTGGAGGCCTGGGCAATGGGAGACCTCGCCTACTACAAGCAGGTGGTCACCCTGCCACTTAAGAGGTCCCCGAAAGGAACCACACCTGGAAGGAACCTGCCATTCCTCGGGAGGGTCACCGGCCTCGGGGACGCCGTGGCAGCGCTCGACACCGTACGGGTCTTCGATCCCCGGACAATGGAGGAACTTATCAGGGAGCTACCGTTCCATCGAAGCAATTAGCTTCCTCGCAAAGGCAAGCTTTTTTTCAAGAACCAGGGGGGAGGAGCCGGTCACAAACACCTTCGCCGTTCCAATCTCGGTGTTGCTTTCCCTGAACAGGATATGCCCGTCTTCCTCCTCAAGTCTCAAACCGCCGGTGGGCAACGTGGAGTAGTCCATGCCCTTCTTCTCGGCAAATTCCACAACCCTGCTGTTAAAGCCCGGCGCGACCTGAAACCTCTCCTCCCTGTATTCAAAGGCCGGAACCCCTTCAAGCAGCCTTTCGGGAGAAACCTTCAGTTTGTCGAGCCAGAAAGCCACGGCAAAAGGAGCCTCACCCCAGTAAAACCTGTTTCCATCAACGGGGTAACCACCGCTGTGCCAGTTCTCCTCAAACCAGAGCGCGTTTTCCCTGCGGGAAATAATAGACTGGTTGGTGTTGCCTATATTCCCCACAACAACCTTCACCCCGCATGACTCCAGGAAACCTATAATACTCGGCGGTGTTCTCTGGTCTGCCACGACCTTCCTTGCCCTGAAGAGCCCCTCCTTCACCATGCCCGAAAGGAACCTCGAAAAGAAAATCATTCTGGAATCCATGTAGAACGGGCAGCGGTCAGCATCACCATCAAACGCCACCCCAAAGCCTTTCCAGCTCACTGTCCACCCCGGCTCCGGCCTCAACCCCCCAAAGTCCTGGAGGAGCCTGTCGTTGAAGAACCGAGCCCTGGGAAACAGCCTGGAAGCCATCGGTGGCAGTGGAATCACCCCAGCACCATTCGAAAGGTCAATGCTGAGCTCCCCACCATAGGGAGAGAACTGCGTGCACCACCTGACATAGCTCTCCACGACCTCTCCCCCCACAGTTTCAGAAAACTCCAGCCCGTCGGGAAAAATCCCCTTATCAAACCTCCCGGCATGAACCTTCACCCCGTTGTAGTTTGGTGGATTGTGGGAAGCTGTGGAATGCAGGGCCATCACAGGCTTTTTTTCAAGGAAAGAAAACATCGCCCCGAGGTAGGGGGACATGGTGGTGGACACAGGTTTCCCGACCACGCAGGTTTCCAGACCGCATTCTCTTGCATATGTTTCAAAAGCCTGCTGGAACAGTTCCCCCTTCCTCCGGTGGTCGCGCGAGAACACCACAATCCTCGGTCGATAGAGTTCCTCAAGAGCCGTAAAGTACAGGACAAGCTCTTCCTTGAAAACTCCCCAGTCCTTCACCCTGTCAGTGTCCACACGGAGGTCATAACCGAACTTCGAAGCCCTCAGCAATTCTGAACCTGCCAGGTCCCCTTTCAGCCTCACAAATCTCCCTGCAACAGTTTTCAAGGAAAATGTCTTGACACCGTCTCTTTCACAGAGAAGGGAATCGGACTCTTCACCACAGACCGGACAGACCCTGGGAAAACCTGCACCGTCGGAAGGAACCGAAAGCATTCACAGATTAGAAGCACCGGTTAATAATATTAAGCTCTGGCCGGGGCACCTGCGGGCTGTGACCTTCTCCTCTTCTTGGGCTTCACCAGAGCCGCCTCAACAACATCCTCCAGCCTGCTCACAGAAACGAGCTTGACCTTCTTTGCCTTTTCTGTGACCACGTCCTTCAGGTTGCTTGCGGGGAGTATGACCTCCTTTATCCCCGCCTCCACAGCAGCTTCAATCTTCGGGTTCACCCCACCAACTGGAAGAACATCCCCCCTAACAGAAAGAGAGCCGGTCATCGCCACATCCTGCCTCACGGGCAACCGGTTGATGGACGAAACAATTGCGGTGGCAACAGCAACACTGGCAGAATCCCCCTCAACCCCCTCATAGGTCTGGAGAAACTGTATGTATATGTCGTAGTCCTTTTTCAGGTCGCGCCCGAACCATTTGCGGATTATTGCCGAGACATTCGACACTGCCTCCTTCGCAATTTTCCCCAGATTCCCCGTGGCTATTACCTCGCTCCGCTCACCACTTCCGGGAACGACATCAGCCTCAATCGGGAGAACTATCCCCGCATCCCCTATAACAGCCAGCCCGTTTACCCTGCCGACCATCGCTCCTTCCACGGTGATGACCTGATACTCCTTTTTCTTTTCGATATACCTCGAAGCCATCTGGCTCTCAAAGGGCTTGGCACTTTTCATGGCTTTTTTCACATGCTCCTTCCCAACAAGCTTGGCACCCTCCTCACGGGCAAGGTCACCTGCAGCCCGAACAACCCCCCCAAGCTCACGGAGGCGTATTGTCAGGTGTCCTTTCCGGTCCGCCATTTTCCTGGCTATGCGGATTATCTCAGCAATCCCGTCAGCTGAAAAGTGGGGAATCTTACGGTCCTTGACAACCTCCTGGGCGATGAACCGGACAATCTTTCGCTCATTTTCTGCAGTATCGGGCATCGTATCGTTCATAAAGACTTCATACCCATAGCCCTGAATCCTGCTGCGCAAGGCGGGATTTATGTGCTGCATGGTCTCAACGTTACCTGCGGCAACAAGCACAAAATCGCAGGGAGCAGGGGTGGTGCGAACCATCGCCCCCGCAGAGCGCTCGCTCCTCCCCGTAATTGGATACTTCTTCTCCTGAAGGGCGGTGAGCAGGTCCACCTGCATCTTCGGGTCCAGTGTGGCTATCTCGTCTATGAAAAGCACGCCCTTGTGGGCCTTGTGTATGGCTCCCGGCTCCACACGCTCGTGGGCGGGGGTTTCGAGCCCACCGGACTGGAAGGGGTCGTGACGGACGTCCCCGAGAAGCGATCCCTCGTGGGCACCCGTCGCATCGACAAACGGTGCCTTATCATTGGGAAGATGACTCACTATAAGCTTTGGAACGAGAATGAGCTTTGAAGCCCGGGTCTGCTGCCCAATTATCATCAAAAACGCAGCGGCGATTATCCCGCTGAAGAGTGCCTGGGGCATGCGGAGTATGAAGGCATAATAGAAGGTCACCGCGGCAACGGCAAACATAAGAACCGTGAGCAACGTCTTCCGGAAGGACGACACCGCCCTTGCCTTCTCCCTGTATTTGTGGACTATGCTCCGACCGAAACCTGCGGGGAACGCCTTCACAATGGGCTCGTTTTCGTTCTCCACATTCGGAAAAACCACAATGTCCTCCAGTTCCTCGGAAGGGAGGAGCTCCGCCATCCCCTGCGCGAGCATGCTCTTCCCTGTCCCGGGCTTGCCAATCAGCAGCACGTGCCTTCTCTGGAGAGCTGCCCTCCGGACAATCTCCACTGCCTTCTCCTGACCTATTACCTGGTCTATGGTTGCTCTTGGAACCTCGATCTCCGCTGTCGATTTGGGAAGGGAAATTTTCAACCCCCTGTATTTTCTGGGCGCCACCCAATAGTTCCGCGGAAGGTTTTATAACTTTAATTGGGAATCAGGCATATATAGGAAAGCCGAGTAAATGAGTTGTGAAAATCGAGGGCAGGGCAGTGGTGCCCGAGCTTTCCCCCAGAGGGCTTTCGAAGCTCCTTCTCGACCTTGACAACCGGGAAAGGAACAGCATTCTCAAGGGTCTTGACCCGGAGACCCTGACAAAAACTCTCAGAGAACTGCCCGGCGCGGTGCGGAGGGACTTCTTCAGGAAAGCCCCCTTGAAAAAACTTGTGGAATTAATCGGGCACGCAAAAGACGATGTGGCCATAGACTTTCTCCAGGAAATACGGGCGGGAAGGTCACTGAAAATCCTCCGCCAGTTGCCCGCAAAGAAAAGGCGGGTCCTGGAAGAGCTGCTGAGATACCCACACGACACAGCAGGAGGACTCATGACAAAGGAGTTTATGGCCTTCCGGAAAGGAACACGCATCTCAGAGCTCCTGAAGGAACTGAAGGGCAAAAGGCTCCCGGACTCCCTGTACGTGGTGGACGAGTCGGGGAGGTTCTTCGGGGAGATAAAGACCAAGGAACTGCTTTTTGCCGACCCAAAGAAAACAGCAGGGGAACTCGCAAACAGGGACATAATGGAAATAAGTCCTGAGACGGACAGGGAGGAAGTGATCAAGATATTTACAGAGACCGATGAAACCATCCTGCCGGTCGTGGACAGCACCCAGCAGCTCGCTGGAGCAATCACCGTGGACGACGTGATCGACGCACTGCAAAAAGAAGTCAGCGAGGACCTGTCCCTGATCTCCGGTAGCACGGGAAATGTCGAGGATGCCCTGTACTCCTCAACATGGAACTCGGTGAAGGCCCGCATACCCTGGTTGATGTTCACGGTCTTCGGGGAGATTATTTTCACTGGAAACATCATCCACATGTTCGACGGCGTCCTCGCCAGGTACATATCCCTGTCCTTTTTCCTCCCAGTGCTGATGTGCCTCTCAGGGGACTCGTCAATCCAGAGTTCCATAGTGGCAATCAAAGGACTGTCTGAGGACAGGATAAAGAATGTTCGAAACTTCCTGTTCAGGGACCTGAAGGTCGGTCTTGTCCTTGGCATGCTGTTGGGACTGCTGGCAGCGGCAGTTTCTCTGATCTGGTTGCATTCACTGAAAATAGGGATTATTGTGGGGGTTTCAGTCACAGCATCCCTGGTCATGGCAAACTTCATAGGGACCATGCTGCCGGTGATGTTCGACAGGATGGGAATGGACCCGGCAGTCTCGACGGGCCCTCTGCTAACAACCACAATGGACGTGATTTCAATGGGCGTTTACTTCATAACAGCCACACTCCTCCTCGAAACCTTTGTAGCAGTGTAAAAACAACCTTTTTATTCCCACTAACCCTGAATTATCATGGCATACAGAGCCACAACCAAGCTGAAGGACGGACAGAGCCTGTCCCTGCGGGGATGGGTTCACAGGCTCCGGGAAATCGGAGACAAATACTTCCTGGTCCTGCGAAACTCGAACGGGACCATTCAGGTTGTGGCCAATAAAAACACAGTTGAAGGCAGGCTGGATGTCGAGGCAAGCGTGGAGGTCTCCGGCAAGGTGAAGGCGGACAAGCGCGCACCCGGAGGCTTCGAGCTCCATGCCTCTTCCCTGCGGGTCATCGGCGAGTCGGCACCGGACTGGCCATTCCACAGATACAGGAGCGTTGAGATGGAAATGAACTTCCGCCACCTCTGGCTCCGCAGCACCCGCATGCAGGCAATATTCAGGGTGCGGCATACCGTGCTGATGGCCGCCCGGGAGTTCTTTGACCGCAGGGGGTTCCTCGAGGTCAGCCCACCAATATTCGTGAGCTCCGCCTGTGAAGGGGGGTCAACACTCTTCGAGCTGCCGTACTTCGACAGCAAGGCGTATCTCTCCCAGTCGGCACAGCTCTACCTTGAGGCGTTTCTCCCATCGGTGGAAAGGGTATTTGCCATCACCCCAAGCTTCCGCGCCGAGAAGTCACGCACCCGCCGCCACGTCACGGAATACTGGCATCTTGAGCCGGAGGTGGCCTGGATAGGCTTCAAGGAAAACATGGACCTGCAGGAGGAGCTGATAAAGCACATAATCAAGGCGGTTCTCGACAGGCGACAGGAAGAGCTGGGAGAGTTCGGTGACCGCAGCGAGCTCGACGACTGGCTCAAGGGGAAGTGGCCAAGAATCACATACACGGAGGCGGTGGAGCTCCTGAAGAAAAAGTTCAAAACAAAGTGGGGGGATGACCTAGGCACAAAGGAGGAGCGCCACCTTGTGGACAGGTTCGGGAGCTTCGTTTTCGTGACGCACTACCCACGGGAGATGAAGGCGTTTTACATGAAGGTCGATGAGAGCAACCCGAAGGTGGTGCTGAACAACGATTTGATGGCCCCGCACGTGGGCGAACTGGTGGGAGCGAGCGAACGCGAGTGGAAATACGAGCTGCTGCTGGAAAACATGAAGATACACAAGCTCAACCCCAAGGACTACGAGTGGTATCTGGACCTGCGCCGTTACGGGAGCGTGCCGCACAGCGGCTTTGGCATGGGCATTGAACGGTTGCTCATGTCCCTGCTCAACCTGGAGCACATCCGGGACACACTGCCATTCCCCCGGTTCATCAACCGTGTGTGGCCTTGAGCCTATCGGTCTTGAGAACCTCAACGCCATCCAGCAGGACCACAGCATAGCTGTCAAGCAAGGAAAGCAGACCCTTCTTCCCCTCTCCGGTGTTAATGCTGAAGCCACTGCGGAGGGTATTGAAAGCGGGCATCACCACAATACGTGTGGAAACCCGCCTGCCGTAACGCTCCCCTGCCGAGCGGGACTCCCCCTTTATCCAGACCGGCAACGACACGAGTTTCCCGAAGTCATCCTTGAATGATATGTGAGGGTGCACATGAGCGGTTATCCAGATTTTCCCCAGTGCCTCCTCGGGGGGGTAGGCATGCCCGTGAAACACAAAAAATTTCCCAAGCTGCAGATGCGGCTCACCCCTGAGACCCCCATCATGGTTGCCCTGAACAAAAACCAGGTCCACCTGCTCCTGAAGTGTCGCCATAAATCGCTCCAGCTCCTTCTCCTGCCTGCCCCTGTAAACGGCAATCTCGTGCTTCAGGTCACCGTTAAACACAACGGTGTCACACCCGTTCTCCCGCGCCAGACGCAGAATCTTTTGCGCCATGCTGTCCGTCTGGAAAGGCACCTTCACCCCCTGCCTCCAGAGCTCCAGCTCAAAGCCCACATGGGTGTCCGCCACAACCAAGCACCCTCCAAGGACAAGCGCGGGCTCTCCGGGGACTATGCGCATCTTCACAAACTGAGAATGGATAACCCTTTAAAATATCCGGGGAACCTATAAAGGTGGTAAAGCTCGCAAAAACGCCCTTCGGTTTCTTTGCCATTGAGGAGCCGAACCAGATTGTTGAAATGAAGGAGCTGCCCAGGAACGCCAAGGAGGTCGCAAAGCTCCTGACCGGTGATGCATTCGAAAAGTGGAAGGAAAAAATAAGCAAGAAATATGAGGTCGAAGCGGGGTTGATGGACCCGCTGCAGGTCGCTTCCCTTATCGGTGTGAAGAGGAAGGAGTTTCTGGAGTTCACGCGCAAAGTGGAGCTCGAAGCGGCCAGGATACAGCTCAAAGGTGCAATCGGGAAGGACTACATAGTGATACAGGCTGTGTCCGGCCTGGACGATTTGAACAAGAGCATCAACATCATGCTCAACCGCATACGGGAATGGTACGGTCTGCACCACCCGGAGCTGAAGGAAGAGAACCACGAGAAGTTCCTGCGCATGGTGGTCGAAGGAAAGCGCAGGGAGAGCATGGGCATCGAACTATCTGAGGCCGACCGGAAGGCCATGGTCAACACCGCTAAAACGATACTTGAGATGTTCAAAACCAAAGAAAAGCTGGAGAAATATCTGGAGAAGCTCATGAGAGAGGTGGCACCCAACCTGACGGCTCTGGCAGGCCCAAACCTGGGAGCGCGACTTATCGAACGTGCCGGGAGCCTCAAGAACCTTGCGGAACTGCCTGCCAGCACAATCCAGGTCCTGGGGGCCGAGCGCTCCCTGTTCAAGCACCTGCAGAAGGGCACACCTTCTCCCAAGCATGGTGTGATATTCCAGCACCCGGTCGTGAACCGCGCGCCGAAATCCAAGAGGGGGAAGCTCGCGCGGACCCTGGCGGCAAAGCTCGCACTGGCCGCGAGGGTGGACTACTATTCCAAAGAGGTCAAGCCATTCCTCGTGAAGGAATGGGAAGAAAGGGTTAAGGAGGTGCTGTCTTGAAATTCCCGGAATATGACGCCTTTGAAAAAATGATTATGGCTGTGATAGGCATCGTTACACTGCTGGGGTTCTACTACGCCAGGACCATATATCGGATGGCACAGGAGATGGTCTATGAGCCCAACGTGATTCTCGGCGTGCTTCTGTTCATCATCCTTGAAGTCATGCTGCTCAACGCCGTGCTCCTGTACTCAATGCTGAAGGGTCGGTCAAAATGATCATAAGAATTGGCAGGGAACTTGCAACCGAGAACCTCGTCCCGGGACAGAGCGTTTATGGTGAACGGCTGATCCGCCGGAAGGGCAAAGAGTTCCGGCTCTGGAACCCGAAGCGCAGCAAGATAGCGGCGGCAATTCTCAAGGGCATGAAAGTCCCCTTCAAGGAGGACTGGAAGGTGCTCTACCTTGGTGTTGCCAGCGGGACCACCGCCTCGCACCTGAGTGACATCATCCGCAAAGGAATGATATTCGGCGTTGACCCAGCACCCCGCGTGCTGCGGGAGTTCCTCCTCCTGTCCGAGACCCGGCCCAACCTGGTGCCCTTGCTCAAGGATGCCAACCGACCGGAGTCCTACCGGGACGTGGTGCCGGAGGTGGACTTTCTCTACCAGGACGTCGCCCAGCCAAACCAGGCACAGATACTCGTCAAGAACGCCAACATGTACCTCAAGCGGGGCGGGCTGGCATTCGTCGCCGTCAAGTCCCGCAGTATAGATGTAACAGCGAACCCGAAAAAGGTCTTCAACAGGTTCAAGCGCGAGCTTCACGGGCTGGAAATACTCGACGAGAAGCGACTGGAGCCATTCGAGAAGGACCATCTGGCGTTGCTGTTGAGAAAGACCAAGTGAACAACTATTATATTTTCTGCACTCTAACATACTGTGCTCCCTGAAAAAAACTACCGCGCCCTGAAAACCATAATTGAGAGAGTCAAAGACCACAAAATAAACTGGGCCGTTGTTGGCAGCACCAACCTGTGTATACAGGGTGTGAACGTAACCCCAAACGACATTGACATCCTGACGGATAAAGAGGGAGCACTCCTTCTGAACGAATTGCTTGAAGACTTTGCAGTCACGCCCGTTAGTTGGTCGGAAACCAAACGTTTCAAAAGCTGGTTCGGTGTCTTCAACATTCATGGTTGTAAAGTTGAGGTTATGGGAGACCTGCACAGCAGAGTGCCTGAAGGTGACCTCTGGAGTGAGACTGCTGGCTTTTCCGCCAGAGTTACAGTCAGTTACAGGGGACTTAAAGTACCCGCCATTTCCCTGAGAAGAGAATATGAGACATACCTGAAATTGGGGAGAACTAAAAAAGCGGAAATGATAGCCAGGCATCTGGGCGCACAAGAGCAGGATTAACCACACGACTGCAACCCCACCAGCGATTCCAGAGACTCAACGGCACTTGAAAGGTCCTTTCTATCAACTATGAGAATAGTATCCGTCCAGCAGCTGAGGAACTCTATTATGTTCACCCCTGCATCACACAATGTCATGCAAATCTGTGCAACAACACCAGGGGTGCTCTCTATCAGAGGGGGGCTGCGAATTACCAGCTCGACTACTTCCTCATAGCTCTTGAAGGCATATTTTTTCAATTCATGGCCGAAAGACGCGGGCAGCACTGCAACCCAGACCCCTGGCTCCTGTAAAATGTGGAACTCTTCATTACGGAGATGTGCCTTCTTCAAAAAATCCAGCACCTTATCAAAACCTTCACGGCCTATGAACACAGAAATTCCCGTCCTTATCTCGATTCGCGAGTTCTCCAGAACCTCCTTGGCCTGACGAGGTTCCTTGAACTCCATACGCCTCAGCGCCATGTGGACTGCATGGAACTTGTCAGTGCCCAGATCCTTGGCAATTTTCCGTGCCAGGGCTGAAAGGTTAACCACACCCCCGGCAAGCGCATGTCTCAAGTAAACACTCTTACGGACGTATTCCCCAACTCTTCTGGCTATGCTCTCCACCATGTCAATTATTAGACACATAAGTATAAATTATTTGAGTTTTAGTCGAATTTTTTAAAATAGGGATAAACAAGAGGCTCACATGTATGAGGTAAAGCCGGAAGATGCTAGTCATGTCCTGCTGATGTATTCGGGAGGTCTGGACACCAGCGCAATATTGCTGTGGCTACAGGAGAAAGGAGCGAGGGTCAGCACACTTACTGTTGATCTAGGCCAGGGGGAAGACCTGAAAAAAGTGAAAGAGAAGGCTATCGAACTTGGCGCCCATCGTGCTTTTATTATCGACGCAAAAAGAGAATTTGTCGAGGATTATGTGACACCGAGCATAAAGGCAAATGGGCTGTACATGGGCATTTATCCCCTCTTCACGGCCCTCAGTCGCCCATTGATATCCGAGAAGGCTGTCAAGCTCGCAAAGAGAATCAGAGCTGAGGCAATAGCACATGGCTCGACTGGAAAGGGCAACGACCAGGTAAGACTGGAGCTTAACACCTTGGTACTGAACCCGGATATGAAGATAGTCGCACCTGTCAGAACATTCAAGCTTAGCAGGGCTGAAGAGCTGAATCTCCTGAAAGGCTGTGGCCTTGACATTTCGAGCTGGGCTCACAAAGACTACAGCATAGATGAAAACCTGTGGGGTATAAGTTTCCAGGGTTCCGAAATATCCAGCCCCAGCAATCAAGTGTCATCCAAGGTGTTCGACCATGCTAAAGAGTATTTCCCGGAATTCAACCCACCCGAATCCGCTCCTGACAAACCAGAGGTCATAGAAATAGGATTCAGAAATGGTGTTCCCACGAGCTTGAATGGACAGAAGCTGGATTTGGGGGGTATTATAAACCAGTTAAATGCACTCGGAGCCAAGCATGGTGTTGGAATCATTGATTATGTGGAAGACTATATTTTCGGCCATAAGGGGAGGGAGTTCTATATCGCTCCAGCAGCGGAGATAATAATAACTGCCCACAAAGACCTGGAGCATCTCCTGTTACCGAAAAAGCTTCTTCATGAAAAACAACAGATGGATTCCAAATGGAGCTACATGGTATACCACGGGTGGTGGTATCATAAGTTCAAGTGTATCCTCCAAGAATCTATTGAGAAGATGAATGAAAATATAGCGGGCAGTGTCACTCTCAAACTATACAAGGGAAAAGTGAGTGTCCTGTCCAGAGAATCCCCAAACACACCAAAGCTTCTTTACAGCGAGAAACTTGGTGCAGCTGGTTTCGACGAGCTGGCAAGCCCCGGCTTTATAGAACTGTCAAGCCTGGAGATGGTGCTATGAAAACAGTCTGGGGAGGAAATACCCCCAAATGGCTCACAAAATTCCTGAGTGAGGAGGACCAGAAAATGGATGCAAAGCTCCTGAAGTATGAAATTGCCGTGACAAAAGCCCATGCCAAAGTGCTGAGGGACCTGGGAGTCCTGGACGACTCCGAACTGGCTAACGTGCTGGGGACCCTGGACGACCTTGAAACAGATAAAATTGACGCAGAGGACGTGCACAGCTATGTGGAACTAAAGCTAACAGAGAAGCTAGGAGACACTGGGAAAAAGATTCACATCCTCAGGTCCAGAAATGACGCCATCGCCATGGACATGAGGCTCTATATGCTCGAAGCAATTGAAGAAGTTGGGACCTTGCTCAACAAACTGATCGCCACATGCAATAAATGTAAGAAAAAGCTGGAGGCCATACCTGTCCCGGGATTTACCCACCTTCAACCAGCTATGCCCTTCACCGCCGGTGGTTACCTCGGAGCATTCGCCGAAAGCTTGGAGGATGACCTGGTATTATTCACCTCCCTGAAAAAGTTACTTTCCAAGAGCTGTTTGGGTTCCGGAGCTGGTTTTGGGCTCCCGGTCAGAATCAACAAGGAAGCGTACTCCAAGTTGCTGGGTCTCCAAGGGCATATCAAGAATCCTCTCTATGCAGTCCTATCCCGTCCGAAAATGGAACGCCTGTACCTGAGCTGGCTCGAAACCATAGCCAAGTCCATCGAAAGCTTCTGCTCCACAGCGATATTCCTGATTCATGAGGGAATATTCAAGCTCCCTGATTATCTGACCACCGGTTCCAGCATAATGCCCCAAAAGAAAAACCCAGATATATTTGAAGTCATGAGGGGAAGAAGCAAGAGAATAGGTGCCTATGCCAGGTTCGTCTCCAGTATCGACACCAATCTCGGCGTCGGTTACTTCAGGGACTTCCAAGAAACCAAGTTCGCAGTATTCGAGGCCACAGAGACCATCATGGAACTGTTGTCAGTGATGACCAGAGTGCTGCCATCACTGAACGCCAATAAAAAAATTATACCTGGAACAGAGAAAACTGCCAGGGCGATAGAACTCGCAATGAACGGCACTCCCTGGAGGGATGCATATATTTCATTGAAGAACGATATGACCAATGAAAAGCTTTAATGCCCGACCCCCTGAAAATTTGTGTGGACGTGTCCTTCATAATCCCCGCCTTCAACGAGGAGAAGTATATCCTGAGAACCTTGAGGTCCATCGCACGTCAGAAGACCAACCTGAAATACGAAATCATTGTTGTGGATAATGGTTCCACAGACAGGACGGTGGAACTCGCCAAGAGATACGCACGTGTCATTCACCAGAAGGAAAAGGGAATTGCGGCCACCCGAAACCTGGGAGCAAAGCATGCAAAGGGCAGGTTGCTCATCTTTGTGGATGCAGATACTTACCTCCCTCGCAACTATCTCTCAAAGGTCTGGAAGAGGATGAACGAAGGAGTTGTGGCATTGACAGCGAGAATCAGGTTTCAAACCAGGCGGAACACCCCGAAGGAAACAAGAAGAGTTCTATCGCTCGCAACGAAGGTTGTGAACGCGATTCTCCAATTACTGTCAAAAATTGGAAAAACAAAACTGGCCGGGGTGAATACCGCTGTGTGGAAGGACGCATTCAACAAGGTCGGCGGCTTCCCGAATGTCCCGAGCGAGGACGTTGCATTCTCCAAAAATATCCGGAAGCTGGGAAAGACAGAGTTCTACATGGGCACCTATGTGATTACCTCATCAAGGAGATTCGAAGACACCAAGAACCTGGCCCAGGCCGTGGTCTATTACCTGACACGTGACGTGATCTCGGGGCTCAAGCTGAGCAACACCAAAGGGCTGAACAACCTGGGAAAACTCCTCGAAAAAAAAGTAGGGTTCTCAAAGTATAGGGGCGTCCGCTGATGGGGGTCACCCTGTGAACACGTATAAATCCAGTACCGGTGCATTGCGCTTCACGGCTTGCCAAGAATCAATACAGGGGGCCCACGCCTATCAACTCGAAAAATTCCCGAAGCGCCCCGGCCGGGCCGGTAAATTTGGTGCCAAAAATCATATATATGTTTAAACTTTTTTAACTATTGTATGAAATATGAAACTGATATTGTTTCACTTGCTCGGGAGGCAGGAGGAGTCATAGACCTGCTAAGTCTTAACTCTTTGAAGATTCCAAATGCACGGCAAAAGATAAGCTATGCGCTTA
>CAYVAH010000002.1:50217-55642 GCA_964449215.1 Candidatus Undinarchaeota archaeon
TTGTTGTCAGGCATGGGTCGCATATCCTAAAAGTCAAATTTAGGAATCGTCTAATGAAATGACCTTTAGCGGCAGAACATATGTTTTTACGAGTGATTATTTGTCTTGTCTGAATCAAAGTTCTCTGGCACGAAGGTCAGATTTTGATCTGCTCAAAAAACCGTAGAAGCGAATGCCATTTAAGATATGCCATAAGCAAAAAATTGGCAAAAGAGTTGGAGGTCATAAACTGGACGGCAGAATTTATGAAATCTTGGCACGCATTTGACACAATCAATATGGAAGCATATAAACTAGCAATGAGAGCCCAATCAGATAAAGACCGCTTAGAAACTCGTTTGCGAGATAGCTCACCGTGTTGGTAGAACACAACCAATATTTTCCCAAAAAATTTGATTCCCCACTAGAGCGCGAGCGAGCTTCTCCCCGAGCTTCCCGAGCCGGTTTGAAAAACATTCTCCGCGGCTGCTGACGAACTTACCACAAGGAAGCGCATACTGAGGAAGCTCGCAAGGCCAGAATTATAAAGTTCGCTAGGAACGAACCCATTGAGCTCACTTAATTCCCTGCATCCATCTCTCCTTTGAGTATGGCAGCTTCCACAGCCTGAGGAAATCTTCAAACTCACTTTCCTTTTCAACAGGCACAAGTACGGCACCCGCAGCGATTTTTTCTCCCCCAAGCTCCTGAAGCAGCCCGCCTTTTCCGCGACCATAGAGTGCCTGGACAAACCTGACTTTATCGGTTTGCTTCAATTCTGAAATTGTGAATCTGAAAAGGGTGAATGACTCAAACCCAAGTAACTCCCTGATGGGTTTTTCATATCTTATACTGTGACCTTCATGAATAATGGCCTGCTTGAGCATGATATGTGTCTTTATCAGGTCTTCCTTGCTGACGAATATTATATTCAGCTCTTCTCTCAAGTCATCGAAGGACCTTTGAGCAGCACCATCTGAAATCACAACCACATCAATGTCCCTCGGCTTCAGCCGCCCCTTAACTGAGGAGCCAAATATAACTATGTCTGTGATCTCGTCATTCAATTTTGATTTCAAGAGCTTCACATATTTTTCTAAATCCATCTTCAACAACCTCCAAATCAGACGGCGTCATTTTTTGCGTATATGCGGAAATGTATTTTTGTGAAAAGGAAACAGTCAATTATCGCAAAAGCGGCTTTTGAGAGCAAAACAACCGCAGAATCTATTGCCCTGTCTTCTGTGCAACGCTTTGCTTCTCTTTTAAATTCTCTGACTTTTTCAAGCAGTTGTTCAGTTATCATGTTAATACATTAACACCACAGAGTTTTTTAAGCGTTTTTGTTAATATATAAACACACCCGGTCGAGCCGAGTGGCATTAATGTGCCGTATGCCTCTCGAAGAGCGTGTTAAATCCGATTAAACATAAATACCACGCTTTCTGATTTATTTCATGATACCCGCAACGCCTCTGGAATGCCTCGCTTCGGCTCTGGGAGCTTACTTCATTGCAGTGGGTCTGGGAATGCTCTGGAAAAAGGAAGCTTATCTTGAAATGATGGAAGAGATTGGAAAAAGTCCAACGCTGGTGTATTACAGTTCCTGGATCTCCTACGGCATTGGAGTGCTCATACTGTGGATAACGAAGAACTCCTGGGATGGTTGGGTGGCACTTCTGACACTTTTCGGCTGGACAGCTCTGATTAAAGGGTTCGTAAGGGCAGTCAACCCGAACGTAACCAGGAAAGCTGTAAGGAACTTGAAAACTGAGAAGCTCATGAGCTGGCTTGGAGTGGCACTGATCCTGATTGGAGGTTTCCTGCTCTTCAAAGGGCTCGGAACCTTTTAGTTTCTTCTTTTATTCTTTTTGGTTTATAAAAGGTCATAAGTGGGTGAACACTATCGAGAATCCCTGCCAGTGAATTAATTAGACTACTTTCTTCCCAGGTTTAGATTCACAGATGCTGCTGTTCCCAGAGTTGCAAATATTAACCCGGTAATGAAAAATCGGCCAACAAACTCAGGGAGAAACAACCACCCGAAAATCCCACCTACAAAAAACAGTGCAACAAACATAATAGCTCTCTCCATATAGCTCACTCAATCACCTCCGCCTCCAATTACCAAACCACTTCCACACCGCTTCGCCTCGACCCCTATAATGGACATAAGCTGCAGCGCCACCTTTCCTCCTTGCAATCTGTCTGAGCCTGTTAATGCCCTTGGAAGTTATTCTCGCGGTTCCAGACTTAACTTGAATGTACACCTTACTCCCTCTTGGAGTTCTTGCTCGTATATCGTAAGGTCCCCTGCTTCCCTTTGTTCGAGAAATGTTCTTGAAACCGCGCTCCTTGAGCCGGTTCACAACCTTCTTTTCTGCAATCCGACCTTTTCTATAAAGGTTCATTTACAATTATATCGTCGACCTTTAAATCATTTACCGTCATATATAGATAAAATCATGTCACATAACCGTTATATATGTGTATATTCCAATATGAGTATGAAGACTTCTTCAGGAAAAATCGTGCGTGACATACTTGCCGCTCTGGATTCCCCCAAATCAATCATGGAGGTAGCGAAAGAGTGTAACATTAACTGGGAATCCGCGCGCAAGTACATGCAGGTGCTTGCAGAGGCCGGCGTGCTGGAGGAAAGACAGGGAGGAAAAGCGCGGGTATTTGTCCGCAAGGACTTCCTCCGCGACCCGGAGAACTTCTTCGGGCTGCCACTGGACAGGGAGATGAAGGAAATGATTGACGGGCTGTACGGAGCGATCGAGCGCGCGTGGATGAAGAAGCATGGAAGCAAGCCCGCAAAGACCTTTGTGTACAAGATTCTCTGGGAACTGAACAAAGACCGCGATATCCGGATACCGATGGGGTGGTACCTTTTCGGTGCCATCTGTGTCCGGCCATACTCCCCGGACAGGCAGTACCCGCACAAAGTTTCAAAGGAAGATAAGAAGAAAATAGTGGAGCTCGTCAACAAATACAGCAGGTTTCATTCAACCTACAAGCTGATGAGATATCACTATATCGAAGAGCGAAACGAGCTCTACAAGAAGAGGCTTGAGCTGAAACAGCTCCTCGTGGCAGGTCCTCCAGGGGAGATTGAATCGATGGTATATGACTTCGTGAGCTACACCCCGGAAATGGACAGTGAGAGCTCAAAACTTGTTAATGAGTTTCTGGCGATGGTTATTGATGCATTCAAGCTGGTCGATAAAAGGGAACTCCCCACAGTTCAGTCAGAACTCCTGACATCTTTTGAGAGTCTGTGGAAGCTCATAGCACTCTTTAACTTTAAGGAAGACATGGGCAACTTCTATGATAAAGAGGTCCTAAAGAAACTCATAGACCCTGAGATAGAAATTCAGAAACTGGAAACACTTGAGCAGTTCCTTGTGCTCTCAGAGTTCATACCTGAAAGAAAGCTTTCAAAAGAAGAAGAGGAATTCATACAAAAAATTCGGGCAGCTGCGCTCTGACCAGGTGACGGACACAAGCAAAGTCCTTGACATTCCGGGTTACTATGAAGTCGGCACCCGCCCTATGCGCAAGTATGCCATGAAGGGCATCATGGAAATGCTCTGGGGAGATCTCCCTGGCTTTCTCAATATCCTTCTCCGTGTATGAAATCTCTTTGGTCTTTGGCTTGAGAACCTGAAGGAGGGCAGTTGCATTCTCAAAGTGTCTTGAAAGCTCTTTCTTCGTCCAGGTGGATATCACGATCCGGTGCCTGCAAGCAACCACACTGTAAATTAGCTGGATCGCAGGGGTTGATATGTCGCGCCCAATCACATTTTTCTCGTCTTTCAGAGCACTTATCAACACATTCGTGTCAAAATAGAGGAGCACGCACTGAAAATCGAGGGAAATTTTTAAACCAGAATGGGGAGCTTGCCAATTACCATCGCCACCACAAATTTATTAATAACCTGTTATAAAAGATTATATGGTGAAAGCAATAGTCGATGTGTCAGAACATGTCAACCGGATAATAAATATTGTCAAGGCGAAACACGGTCTGAAGAACAAGTCAATGGCAATCGAAGTGATGGCGAGAGAGTATGAGAAATTTCTACTTGAGCCGGAGTTGAGGCCGGAATACATAAACAAACTCAAAAAAATTGAAAAGGAAAGCACCGTTAAAGTTGGAACCACCAAGGACCTGGATAAACTGCTAGGTGAATAGATGTATGAGCTGCATATCAGAAAGCACCTGGTAGGGGTGTTCAAAAAACTCAAGAAAAAGGACCCAAAGCAGTACGGGATCCTCAAAAAGAAACTTGAAAAAATCCTCAGAAATCCATTTCAGTTCAAACCCTTGAGAACCCCATTAAAAGGAAAGTGGCGGGTTCACATTGCAAAGTCCTTCGTTTTGATTTATTCAATTGACCGAAAAAACAGCCGCGTTATTCTTGAAGACTATGCACACCACGACGAGGTTTATGTTGAGTGATGAGGAACTTCACTTCAAATAAATATTCCCATAATCCCTTTTGTAGACGAAGCTGTCCTCCGTGTAGGCATCCTCGATCATGGTTTTCATCTCGGTCACGCTGCTGTCCAGCTCATCCACCCTGTGCAGGACCAGAGCCTCGGGGAACATGGGAATTTTCGGAGAACCGTATTCCAGCTTCCCGTGATGGGAAGCCATCATATGCATCAGCTTGTCCCGGGTTAGCTCTGAGATACTTAGCCCCTCTGTTTTTTTGATAAACATCTCCAGCCCCAGGACAATGTGCCCTAGCAGGTTCCCCCGATCAGACACCTTTATCTGGGTTGTGACTTCGAATTCCTTCAGCTTCCCGATATCATGCAGGAAGGCACCCACAAGTATGAGGTCCCTGTTCAGGTCGAAGATTTTGGACAGCTCATCGCAAAGCTTCATAACCGTCAGGGTGTGTTCAAGCAAGCCATGCATCCATCCGTGGTGGCGGTACATTGCGGCGGGGCATCTTTTGAAAGCCTCAACGAACTGCGCATCCTTTATGAAGGCGTCCCTGATTTTCTGCAGGTCGGGATCCTGGACCCCACTCAGGAGACCCAGGACCTCCGCCCACATCTCCGCGGGCTTCTTCTTTGAGTATTTTATGAAGTCCCTGGGATCAAATTCCCCCTGCTTCAACACTTCCAGTTTCCCCTCCCCTTCATTCACGGAGAACTCAAGATTCTTGTTGAACTCCCTGACAAAGCCTCCGGTAACCTTCACCACGTCATCCGGCTTGATGGAATCATAGAGCTGCTGGACCTTGCTTTTATCGGAGGAACCCCAGTATGAGAGCATTGTGCTTCCCTCAGCATCCTGCAACTTAAGCCGGAAGAACCACTTGCCCTGGGACGTCTTCCTGAGAGGCTTCTTGAACCTGACAACGAACAGGTCATCAACAGCATCCCCGAGCCGGTAACGGGGAATTCCTTTCAGTTTGGATTCCAT
>CAYVAH010000003.1:0-32577 GCA_964449215.1 Candidatus Undinarchaeota archaeon
GCAAAAAGCTTGGGGGTTCGAATCCCCCCCGGTCCATATGGGAGAACAGTTGGAGGTATGGGAAGTCATAGACCGGGCCTACCAGAAAATAACGAAAAAATATGGTGTTGAGGAGACCCTGCTCGAACCACCTGTGAGAGTCCTGGTGGGTGAATGGGATGAGTTTGGTAGCATAGCCCGTGGGTACGGGAGCTGCAAGAAAGCAAGCCTGGTGGAAGTCGGGGAAAACCGCTGGCTACTCACACAGATAGTAGACCAGCCTGTTGGAACAGGAGCGGGAGCGAATATAATCGCCATCAAGGTGGGGAGCTACACAGACCTTGAGGAGCTTGCAAGAAAAAAGCTGGGTGAGACAAAAAAGATGTATGACTCTTTAGTGTATGAACACAGGTTTGGCAACATCCCAAATGGCAAAATCGACACCTATAACAGGGCAATGAGAAGTATCCTGAAAGAGCTGGACTTCAATGGCTTGGTCTATGGTGGCTCCGATTGCCCCTCAGACCCGTCGGGTGGGTTCCCCGCAAGGACTGCCCTTCCACTGGGAAAACGGTTGAAATACAGTCCGGATATGGTGGACGTCCTTGTAGATGCGATGGAAAAGGCGTTGAGCCAATAAACCAAGAATAAGTTTTTAAGAGAAACAGGAGTTCTCCTGTTGTTGCCCCAGTAGCTCAACGGTAGAGCGGCTGCCTTGTAAGCAGCAGGCTGAGGGTTCAAATCCCTCCTGGGGCTTATGGGGTTGCTGTTCCGCATCTCGGATGGGATCTTCAGAAAGTTTCTTCCGGACGCCAGATGGAACCCGAATATTGTGAGCTATCTCACAGTTGCCCTCAGCATCCCCTTCTCAATGCTCGGGAGACCGGGAAAAACAGTCCTCTTATCCCTCATAATGCTCCTGGACTCGTTCGATGGTTATCTCGCCAGAAACAGGGGGGAAAACAACTATATTGTGGATTACCTCTGCGATAGAGCCTCCGAGTTAATCCTTTTTTTGAACCATCCGCCTCTGTTCCTTCTCGCAGTGATTAACTGTCTCGTGGTGGCAATAAAGCTCATGTGGAGGCGTTTCCCAAACCCCCTCCCCCTGAGATTGTTCTATCTCGTCTGGCTCATCCTCCCATACGGTTCTTGAAAGAATCTCAGCACAATCCTCTGTCACAGAGGCGAAACTTACAGCTCGAACCTTCCGGTCGGGAACGGTGCTTCACCAGCACCGCCCTGCGCTTCCCGGGACCGAGCTTCTCGATAAAAAGGAGGGCTTTGGTCCAGTATTTTATTATGTCCCCTCCAACAATCTGGAGTCCACTCTCCGTCCGGTAAACGTGCCCAGTGACAACCACAGGTATCCCCTTCTCCTCGGCAAGACGGTGGAGAGCCGAGATCTGCCGCGAAAGCATTGCATTTGCCTTCTGGTAGTCCTCCATCAATTTCAGGCGGTATAGCAGGACAAGACTGTCCACGATAAGCAGGTCTGCCTTTACGTTGAGCTTCGTGAGCATTCGATGCTGCTTCCCAAAATCCCTGACCCTCGCAATCTTCAGGTGCATCGCCCCCACCTGTTTGACCCGCTCGAGGCTTATGCCCTCTGTGTCCACGAGATACGGGCGCTCGGCATCCCTCGAGAGCGCCAGCACCAGTGTAGTCTTTCCTGTCCCTGCCTTGCCAACTATGGTGGTAACAATCCCGGGCTCGACTTCAAGAAGCCTGTCAAGTCCGCGGTGGCCGAACCTCACATACCTATAACTTCCCGCAGTTTAATTAGTTGCGGCAACACTGGCAAGCTTACCGAATCGCTTATCCCTCCAGCACTCTACCCTTTTTTTGACCCCATATGGAAATACAGTGCCCTGACTGCAAGAGAAAATGGGCCGATGACGGGGGTCAGGGTCGGATCATCTACTACCAGTGTCCGAACTGCGGAGCAGTGTTCAGCGTGCAGCCAACCGTTCAACTGAGGCTGGCAACATACAGTTAAGACGGCTCCTCCTCCCTCCCATCCCCCCGCTTGGGGGGTTCTTTTTTATTTTTTTACACCTGCTCATCCCATGATAAAAACTGAAAGATTGGTTTTGAGACCCCTAGAGGAAGGAGACCTTGGCAGAATCACAGAGCTCCTGCAGGATGAGGAAATTCACAAATACATGGAGAGGGTGCCCTACCCTTACAGCAGGGAGGACGCCGAAGCTCTTCTGAGGCACGACCGCAGGGAAAGGGACGCGCACCACATGGTGATAACTCTCGACGGGGAGGTTGTTGGGCGCGTGTCCCTGATGAGAATCTTCAGGGGAAGGGCACAGCTGGGATACTGGCTCGGGAAGGCCTACTGGGGCAGGGGCATAATGACCGAGGCCGTCAGGGGAATGCTTAACCACTATTCCGGGGAAATAGACCTGGTGGTCACTTATGTGGCTGTGCCCAACAGGGCTTCACAGAGGGTTCTGGAAAAGACGGGTTTCAGACGGGTCGCGATGCTACCGAGATACCACAGGAACTTCAACGGCGAGGTCAACGACGCCTACCTCTATCTCAGGCATTTATGAGCTTGTCCTTGCGGCCTGTGAACTCCTTCATCACAACCAGGGTTTCCGTGCTTGAGATTCCCTCAACTCCACGTATGTGCTTCAGAACCAGCTCGCTCAGTTCATCAATGTCCCGGGCAGTGGCCTTGATAAGGAGGTCCCTGCTCCCCGTTATGACGGCCGCGCTCAGCACCCCGGGAAGGGCCACAAGCTTCCGGGCGAGTTTCTCCTGGTCGATACCCATCGTGGATGTGTCCACACTTGCAAGAACATAAAAGTCCATGCCGTAGCCGAGCTTTTTCCTGTCAAGCTCGGCAGTCACCCTAAGGATGCCTGTGTCCTGCATCTTTTTCACACGGTTGAACACCGTGGTCACCGGGAGTCCCAGTTCCCGTGCAATTTTTTTGAGACTCACCCTCCCATCCGCTATCAGCTCCTTGAGGATTCCTCTATCCTTCTCGTCCATAACTATTGGAATAGTTTTCCAATTTTAAAATTAACTGTGGTCAAAAATTGAAAACTTTACCTAATAAATGAAAAAAAACTTTTAATAGAAAAACCCCACCCACCCTGCATGGTCGATGAAAAGCTGCTGGCTGCCCTGCGCGTTCAGAGCAGGGCCCTTGAGGAAGTCGATAGGGTGTTCAGGTCAAGAGGTTTCATTGAGCTCATGCCTCTGGTCCTGAGCACGACCACGGACCCGCTTGGTCCTGACCCGGCCGGCTCTGTGGTGGCAACACCCCGAATAGACTATCAAGGACAGGAACTCGTGCTCACACAGAGCATGATTCTCCACAAGCAGGCTCTGATCGCTTCAGGGCTTGACCGCTTTTACATAGTTTCGCCGAACGTCCGGCTGGAGCGGAGTGACCGCGGTTCCACAGGCAGGCACCTCTTTGAATTCAGCCAGGTGGACTTTGAGGTCGCACATGGCACCATGCAGGAAGTAATGTCTCTGGTAGAGGAAGTGCTGGTATCGACCATCATAGCGGTTTCCAGGGATTGCAAACCTGAACTGTCGCTCTGGGGGAGAACCTTGCGCGTTCCCACAAGACCGTTCAAGGTGTTCACCACCCACGAGCTCGAGGCGAAGCACGGTCCGGACTGGGAAGCGGTGGCGAGCGCGGAGGCCGCAGAACCCTTCTGGGTTACCTGTCACAAGCGCGAGTTTTACGACGCTGAGGACCCAGATAGGCCGGGACATTACAGAAACTATGACCTTATCTACCCCGAAGGCTTCGGTGAGGCACTGAGCGGTGCTGAGAGGGAGTGGGAATACAGGCGCATAGTCGAACGTATCAGGAGGGATGGCATCCCCCTGGACAAGTATGAACCTTTCCTTGAAATGGCGAAGCGTGGGTTGAGACCCAGTGCGGGTGCTGGATTCGGCGTTGAACGACTGACCCGGTTCCTGGTTGGCGCCCGGCATGTGGGGGACGTGCAACCATTCCGCAGGGTTCCAGGAGAGCCGGTGAAAATGTAACCGACCATCGCCATTTTCCGAAGCAAATATAAACGACTGCCGAAAATTTGTAAGTGAACTGGAAGAGGCTCTACATAATCGCGGCCCTCCTGATTATTGCCCTTGATTTCTCCCGACTCGGGGACGGCTTCCCGTCCAGCATATTCAGGATAGACCACAGCTTTCATCTCGTGAAGTTTGAGATGGTGAAGAGAGAAGGATTCGGCCCCTATGAAGAACAAGCCAATGTTCCCACATCCCTGTTCTACCCACCGATGCTGGTGCCCCTGCTGCTGCTTGCGAAACTCCTTCAGCCGAAGATGGCGTATTTTCTCTCATACTTTCTCCTCGTTTCGTTCACATATCTGACCACGAAGAAGCTCGCACCCGGAAAGGAGGAAGATGCCCTGCTATGTGTGCTGTTTCCACTGTCAGCCATGGCCTTTTTCCGTGTTGGGAGGATGCTGGAGTTCATGGCCCATCTACCCTTCATAGTTCTGCTCTTCTATCTGGACAGGGGAAGGAACACGTGGATCACCACAGGACTGGTCATACTGGGTGCCACAACACACCTGCCAACCGCCGTGTTTTATTCCCCCATACTGTTCTTCAAGGCCGTAGAGAAAAAGCTCTACAAGAGCCTTTTTGCGTGGGGCGCAGCCGCAGTCGCCTGGGCCGCAGCGTATCTCCCGAAAACATGGGGAATGTCTGTGTGGAAACTGTCGCGGGCAGATATGATTTACCTCAATGCCAAAGCTGTCCTTGAGGGTAAGGGGCTCACTTGGCTGGTGTATCTGCTGGCAATTGCACTCCTGGGTATCCTAGCATCCTTGAAGTTCCTCGGCAAAGAAGCTCTATATGCAACTCCCTCCATGCTCTTCGCCGCACTGCTACCTTTCCTGTACCTCATAGACGTGCCATTGCTGGGCTATGTCCCGGGGTGGAATCAGGTCATATTGACAACTGTCATTCCCCTGTTCTCCTACCTACTTTTGAGAGGGAATGAAAAATGGTGGAAGATTGGCGCCGCCCTGACAATAGCCGCTCTGGCATTCCCCCTTCCATGGGTTGGCGAGGCTTCGAGGAATTTCAAGTATCTTGATACTGTGAATGGGAAATATACCATGACTGCGTTCCCGCCAGATGAAATGCACAGATACATTCTCACCCAAAACTACCTGGCACACAGGGGGGTCCCCACAGTGCTATGCCCCACCTGGGAATATTCAGACCCACGGTGGTATTTTTACCACCCAGGAGGCTGTGACGAGCTGCGGCACGATGTGGACTATATAATATTGCCAGCAAGTGAAATGTGGGTCAAGGACTGCGGTGTTGAATACACGGAAACTCCTGACCTCCTGATTGTCAAGGCGTAAGGCTACTCAATATATATTGCGGGTTTGAATGGCATCGCCTTCCCCATCTTGCCGAGCGGGTCGTGCCTGGAGTTGATTTCCACGCTGGCTCCAAGTTCCTCTTCGAGAGCATCCTTCGCTTCCACCAGAACCTTCTCCTCATCAATCGCGGTTGAGAACTTTTCCCACACCCTCTGTTTTATCAGGCTCTGCACGACCTTCGGAGCTTCGCGGTTCTTGAGGCCCGCCACAGCCTTCATGGCCCTCTCCTTCTCCTTCAGCACAGCCTCAAGCGCCCGGAACTTCCAGTCCTCCGCCGTGTATAAATAAACTCGCCTGGGCTTCCGGTCAGCCAGCTTTGAGACCTCCCTGACCTGATCAATCACACCCTTTATGAATTCCTCCCTCTCCAGAGCTTCCCTGTCTATTTCTCCAGGCTCCGGCCAGGGAGCCAGAGAAGCGAACCCCTCACCGAACTTCTGCCAGAGCTCCTCGGCGGTGTGCGGCACCACAGGCGCCAGGGAAATTATCCAGTCCTTCGCCACTTTCTTGACGGTCCAGTATGGGTTCCTGCTCCTCTTTTCGAGCCATTTCAGGTCGTTGAGCATCTTGAATAGCATCTCCACCACGGCATCCCTGAACCTGAAGTTCTCCATATGCTCCGTCGCCTTTTTCAGGGACAGCCAGAACTTCGAGATGAACCACCTGTCCACCGGACCCTCCTCCCCATCCTCGGCCGTGGCACTTCTCTCGATGGCTTCTATAAATCTCTCCAGCCGGTTGCTCACCGCCTGAACATCCCTTTCCCTCCAGTCCACCACGGCATCAAAGTCCGACGAGCTCACCACGTAGAGCCTGTAAAGGTCCGCACCATATTTCTTCGCCACGTGCGCTAGGGGGATTACGTTGCCCTTACTCTTGCTCATCTTCATCCCTTCACGGATCAGCATCTCATTCAGGCTCACACCCAATGGCCAGTGCTTCTCAGGGAATATGGCAAGGTGGTGCATTATGAAGAAGCTGAGGTGATTGCTTATGTGCGCGGGAGTGGTGTGCCTCAAGTCGTTCGGGTACCACGCCAGGAATTCCTCCCGCATCTCCTTGAGCAGAGCCTCATCAATCCCGAGTCTCTTCCCGACCTCCCCCGCCTTTCCCCTGCCAAGAAAAACGAAGTCGAAGAACTCCGGCTTGAGCTTCTCAGCAGGTAGTTTCTTGACCCTGTTTGCTATGGTGTAAAAGGCCATGTAAATGGTGCTGTCCGAGAGGGACTCTATCACCCATTCCCTGTCGAACGGGAACCTCGTTCCCAGGCCGCGTTTCCTGGCACAGGGGCGCTTGTCCAGCCAGTCCACAGTGTCAAGAAACCACTTCCGGAACTTCTCCGGGAAAATGAACATCTTTTTTATCCAGTTCTTTGCCGTTTTTTTCCATTCGGGATTGCTGTAGTCAATGAACCACTGGTCTTCTATGACAGCCACGACCACCTTGCTGTTGCCCCTTGTGGTTGCCTTCCGGCTGGTCTCGTAGAACACCCCTGCCTTGCCCTCTGATATCAGCCAGTCCCTGACAGCCTCCTTGGCCTTTGACACCTCCATCCCGGCGAACTTCCCGCATCTCTTGTTCAGGACCCCTGAATAGAACTCCACCTTGTATAGCTCCTTGGTGGCATCCTCAAGCCTTGGGTCCTTCTGGTCATGGATGCCATAGCTCTCCACAATTTCCTTGGCCGGCACAGTGTATCCTGGCAGGTCAATTATGACGGGAATCTCCTTCACGAGCGATGCAAACCGCTGGTTTGTCCTCAGGTCAACCAGTCCTTGATAGTCATATGGCGCGTGTCCGGGCACAGAATAAACAACTCCCGTCCCGTTATCGAGGTCAACAAACTGGGCGGGGAGGATAGGTAGCTTCTCACCGTTTACGGGATTCTCGGCAAACCTTCCCAGCAATTCCCTCCCCCTGAACTCCTTGCTGACCTCCACCTTTTTTCCCTGAACCCTGAGCTTTTCGGCAGCTTCCCTGCTTATTATCCAGTTTTCCCCATCAACCTTCGCCCTGGCATAAATGCCCTGTGGATTCACCCACAGGTTGGTCGCACCGAAAACTGTCTCTGGGCGCAGCGAAGCCGCCACCAGGAATTCCCCGCCAAAGGGAAACTTCAAGGCAGTGAACTCCACTATGGAAACCCTGTTCGTGTCCCCGTCAACTATGTCGTCCTCCCCCGCCGGTTGACCGTCCTCCAGGCTCCAGAGTATCGGGTGCTTCCCCTTCACAATCACGCCCTTCTCTTTGAGCTTCTGGTACTGCCACTCCACGAACCGGTTATAGTGTGGCTCCCCTGTGTTGAATTTCCTCGTCCAGTCAATGCTGTAGCCCACGGACTTGAAATCCTGAGCTATCCTGCTGGCAAAATATGAGGCAACTTCCTCAGGGTCCTTGAATTTCTCAACTATTCTTCTCGCATCTCCCTCTTCGTATATCCTCACGTACTCGGTATAGAGGTTGATTGTCTTGGCATCCCCCTTGGATATCCGGTCACTTATGCTCAATATCGGTGACCCTGAGATGTGGAATGCCATGGGGAAAAGCACGTTGAAGCCCCTGTGCCTTTTGAAGCGGGCTATGACATCACCAAGGGTGTAGGTCCTGCCGTGGCCTATATGCAGGGCTCCACTTGTGTATGGGTAGGGCACGGTGATGAAAAATTTTTTCCCCCCTGGTCTCGGGACAAACACGCTCTTTTCTTCCCAGAGGCGCTGCCACTTCGCCTCATAGTTCTTCCACCTCATGCGAACTCATAGTGACGAGAATTATATATTTTCTACTCCACACAGGCAAATTCCCCGGGAGATGCCTCGTAAATCTCCCCCTTCTCCATCAGCGTGTTGAGTATTCCCGTTACTTCCTCACCAAAAAGCTCCTTAAGCTCCCCTTCTGTGCCTTTCCCCCTCCTTATTTCATCCAGGACCTTTTTTTCCAGGGGGTTTTCCAGGTTCAGAAGCTCCAGTTTTCTCAAGAGCTCCCAGTTCACATCCTCGAACCTCGCCAGTTCATCCACTATGATATAAACCTCATCCTGGAACTTCCTGACCCTGCCAAGCACCTCCACAAGGTCCCCCAGCTGGACCCCCCCAAGCTTCTCTATGTTCTGGGAAAAGAATTTTGCTCTTATTGTTCCTGTTTCATCATCAAGCACGATGTTTCCATATGTTGCTTCCTCATTCACGAACTTCCTCACAACCCTGCCCATGACCCTGACTCTGAAGACCTTTTTTTCGCCAATCCTCACGATGGAGCCTTCCTCTCCCTGTTCAAAACCTGAAAGGACCTGTTCAATACTGACCTTTACCGCAGGGATCCCCACTTCACTATACGGGGCAAAACATTAAAAGCACTGCCCTTTCCCCCCCTCATGAAAATAAAGAGGCTCTCAAAAAAGAAGGAGTCCTGGGAGTTTCGGCTTTCCAGCGAGGATCACACCCTCGCCAACCTCATTAGGGAGCTATCATGGAAGAACAAAGGGGAAGCTGTTTACCGGGTCGAACATCCCCTTCTCGGCGGGCCGGTTGTCAAGGTTTCCGCCAGCAATCCTCAGGCGGTCCTCCGGAAAGTGGCAAAGGAAATTGTGAGGCTTTCCGAGGCCGTGGAAAAAGCGTTTTCTAAATAAATGCCCCCCCGTAATGCTGGAGTGAAGTCCGGGGTGAGGGCACTCGGTGTTGATGATGGTCCGCAGAAGGACAGCACGCTTCTCGTTGGGGTTGTGATGCGCCCGGATAGAATAGAAGGCGTGCTCAGCACCTCTGTGGAACTGGACGGCAACGACGCCACGGCAGCCATACTCAAGATGGTGGCGGGGAGATTTCACCCCCAGATAAAATGCATTTTCCTTGACGGGGTGGCTGTGGCCGGTTTCAACCTCATAAATTACAAGAAGCTCTCCGAGAAACTTTCGGTCCCTGTGATTGTCTGCACGTCCAACAGGCCCCATCCCGAGGAGTTTTCGAAGGCACTCGAAAGGTGGCCGGAGAAGCTCAGACTCTGGGAGAGCATCCGCACGCCTGCCCACAGGCTTGGAGGGGTCTGGTATCAGTTTTCCGGTTGCACAGGAACCCAAGCAGCCTCCCTGATAAGGAAGTTTCAGGTCCATTCCCTCGTACCCGAACCGCTCAGAGTGGCACACCTGATTGCGGCGGGTATAGAGCTGGGAGTGAGCAGAGGACTCTAGTCAAAACCGAAGAACCTCATCAGCGAGTGAATCCAGCCATTTCTCTTCCGGTATTCTATCCCCCCAAGAGTGGCAGCTATCCTCTCAATCTCCTTGGCTGCTTTTGAGTTTGGATAGGAAATGGTCACGGGACTCTGAATCGCTATGCTTTTTCGGACCATAACATCCTCCGGAACCTCACCGAGCACCTCCAGACCCGTAAAGCTCTTTATTATCCCACTGTCGGGTTCATACTCATGGACAAGATGTCTGTTCAGGACCATCCCCAGCACACCCTTTTTCATTCCCCTTGCGGTGTGATACATTCTGTAGGCGTTACTCAGCGAGGTCCATTCGGGATTCGCGACTATTATAACCTCCTTGGCAGGTATCAAGGCCGCCCTGGCATCATCCCCGAGACCGGGCGGTGTGTCTATGAGGAGAAAGTCGTATTTCAGGTTCCTGATCTTTCTTTTCAGCTTTTTGTATGTGTCCGTGCGGAATTTCTCCACACCCACAGTTCCCGGAATTATGTGAAGCCCACAGTCATGCACGTAAATGGCGTTTTCCACGGGCTCCTTGGTGGTCAGGACATCCCATATCGTGACTCCCGGATTCATTCCGAAATGTATCCCAAGATCGGGGGCAGTGAAGTTGGCATCAAGGACACAGGTCCTGAATCCCATCTTCGTCAGCGCCACCCCGAGATTCGCTGTCAGGGTGGTCTTACCCACCCCACCCTTCCCGGCAGTGAGGGCGATTATTCTCACAGGAGTAAAGCCCCTGCACGTTAAAAAAGAGGTTTAATAACTCCAGGATAACAAGCTTACCGCCCCCCGGCGAGCTTTTTAAGGACCCTTTCCGCCGTGGTTCTCCCCACCAGCCCCACAAGCTTTTCCCTGGGCACCTTCGTGAGGTTCCCAAGCGTGATTCCCTGATTGTAAAGCTTCCTTGCCTTTACCCGACCTATTCCAGGAAGCTCTGCCAGCTCCACAAGCTCGCCACGGACACCGTGCTTCACCCTCTTGGTCAGCTTGTTCAAATCCACCCCTCCCTCGACAACCTGGCTGAGCGCATAGGCAAGCCACTCTGTGTTCCTGACGTAGTTTCTGAGGTCCCCCGGTGCAATACCGAACCTGTTCAGTATATAATCCTCTCCCTTCTCATCCACCCAGTCTTCAATTATCATGCCGAGCTTGAAAGCCCTCAAATACCTCTCAAACTCGGGGTCCCAGGGATCCGGCCTGGGGTAAACCAGCTCCCCGCCCCGGGAAGCCAGTGAATACATGAGGTCCTCCATTTCCGTCCCCCTCAACCTCGGGAGGTCCATCTCGTTCCCCATACCTATCAGGTGCACATACCCGAGGGGGGAGGTGCTTCCAAAACTCCTTCTCCAGACCAGGGCCGTGTAGGGGTCTATGTAAAGCTCTGCCACCCGCCTGCCGAGCTTTGTGGGCCTGAGGGGAGACCCCTCCAGCATTCCCCAGCTCACGAGCCTGTCCACAACCCTCAAGCTCAAATCAACTATTCTCCGGGGATCCCCGTGCTGGAAGGCGTAGAAGCTCTTCTCCATGAAAGATGCAACATCCTCCTTGGAGGATGCGAAGCCGCTTGCGAAGAGCCCTATTATTTCCCTTCGGAGCGTAGGCTCGAATGCCAGCGGGCTCCGGACTGGCTCAACCTCCCCCTTCACGAAGTATTCCATGGCAAACCCGGGGCGGCTGTGGAGGATTATTGACTCGCCCCGCTCATCATAGCCCGGCCTCCCCGACCTGCCTGCAGCCTGCTTGTAGAGACTGACCGGCCACGGTTCCCCACGAAAGCTCGGATTCTTCACCACAACCCTCCTGCTCGGCAGGTTCAGCCCCGCCACCAGGGTCACTGTGCTTGCCAGAACCTTTATCAGGCCCTCCCTGAAGGCATTTTCCACAAGTATGCGCTGCTCATTCACCAGCCCGGCGTGGTGGAAGGCTGCCCCCCGCCGGATAATGTCCGCAAGCTTCCTGCACTGCCTGGTGGGGAAGTCAAGGGCATTTTCAACCATCTCCGCGACGGTTTCAAGCCTCTCATCTCCACCTCCCACGAGCCTGGCCGCCTTCTCGGCGGTCGCCTCGGCTCCCCTCCGCGTATTTGTAAATATCAGGGTCTGCTGTCCCCTCTCCAGCCCATCTTCCACTATGCCTTCAATCCCATACTTCTTGGACCTCAACTCTTCCTCCCCAGCCTCCCAGACAAGTCTCTGCCCATCCAGCACACCCTCCCTCAGGGGAACCGGGCGGAAGTCGCTCCTCACAAAATCCACACCAAGCCAGCTCGCAAGTTCCTCCACATTCCCTATGGTGGCAGAGAGCAGAAGCATCTGACACCACCCCAGCTTGACGGCAAGGGTTTCTATCAGGGGCTTTCTTGCCATCTCATGTGCCTCATCGAACACAACCAGCCCAACATCCCTCAGCCACCCCGGCCTATGCCTCAGCAGGCTCTCGGCCTTCTCATAGGTCGCGACAATTATATCATAGCTTCCCAGCCATGGGTCATTTGAGTCCATCTCCCCGACAGATATTGCCGTCCTGAATGGAAGCTCCTTGAACTCCTTCAGCTTTTCGAACGCCAGGGACCTCAGGGGAGCGAGGTAGAGCACTTTCTTCCCCTCAAGAACCTTCCTGGCCGCCGAGAGGAGCGCCACAAGGGTCTTCCCGCTTGCAGTCCCGCTCGCCAGCAGAAAGCTCTTTTCCAGTGCCCCCTTCCGTATGGCCTCCTCCTGTGGGGGGTAGAGCTTCTTCACACCAATCCTTTCAATTATCGGCTTGAGTTCCGGGTAAAGCTTTCCTACCTCTGAAATTTCCACTCAAAGAACTGCTGCATCCTTCCTTTTAACCCTGACCCCAAACTTGCCAATGCTTGCCAACGCTTGCCAACGTTTTTTTACTCCCCCGAAGAATACTGTTGTGAAGGCTCAATTGAGTGTGGAAATGATTCTGCTGGTCCTGCTGACGGTGGTGGCCGTCGGCTCCTTCTTCTTTTTTCTCACCAGGTTGAGTTCAAAGGTCATCACCGGCGCCGAAAGCGCGGTCATATACCCGGAGACTCCCCCACAGATACTTTCAATCAAGTGTTACACCACCTATGGTTCCGTGGCTGTGGCAGAGGACCTCAACGGGACCATAAACTTCAGGGTGAAAAACCTCAACGGCACCATAGTCAACAGCTCGACGATAACAGTGGCAATCTCCAGCTATGGAACCTTCAACTTCACGGCCCCCATGGAGGACGGGAACTACTACGAGGTCCGGTTCTTCACGCCGAAATGGTCCGTTTCCGAGACATGCACCCCATAGCAAAGGATAAATCACCACTCTCCGTAGCTTTTCATGCGGGGAGCGACCACGGCAATCGCTGTTACGGTTCTCCTGCTTGTCGCCCTTGTGGCTTCCCTGTCTTTCTTCAGCTATTTCAACCGCTTGAGAGCTGAAATGGTCTCCTCGGGGGAAGAGCAGGTTGCAGAGCTCGAGGTTCCCCCCAAACTCATCTCCCTGGTGTGCTACAGCGGATACGGCTACATGTACCTGAGCCCGAGCCAGGGGCAGGGAGAAATCAGTGGCAGGGTGCTCCTCACCGTTTACAAGGACACGGGGGAACTGGTGAAGGAAAAATTCATTGACCTGAGCCTCGGCGGCCCTGAGAAGCTGTATCTCCCCGTTTTTTTCAACACAAGTGAACGTTACCTTGTCCTGCTCTCGGCCAGGAAATGGAGAATCTCTGAATACTGCTCCCCCATAAATGACCCCCATATGGTTCTTTACTTGCCCTTCGACGAGGGCTCGGGAAGTGCAGCAGGAGATAACAGTGACTACGAGAATGACTGCACAATAAATGGGGGAAGCTGGGGAAGTGGTGTTGTCGGTGGAGCTCTCGTGTTTGACGGCTCCAGCACATTTGTGGATTGCGGAAGCGACGAGGACTTCAACTCCACAGACTTCACGGTTTCGGCATGGGTGCGACCGGATGACCTCAACTCCAACCACTCAATATGGGGGGGATTCAACTCCGGGGGGGATTACAAGAACTATGTCTGGGTGGATGCCGGCGATGATGTAAAGGTTGACCAGTCTCCTCCGGGAGGGGGGGTCCTGAGCTCGTCAAATGCCTACGCCTCCCAGTGGTTCCATGTTGTCGTCGTCCGCAACAGCACCCGGCTCGCCATCTACCTGAACGGTTCAATGGAAGCTTCCACCGGGACGGTGGAGAACTACGCAGGAGCCGCAATCACCAAGTGGGCTGCGGGATACCGCTACAGCTCTTCACCCTCCGCATACTTCTCCGGCAGAATCGACGAGCTCCGCGTGTATAGCAGGGCACTGGACCCTGATGAGGTGGAAGCGCTCTATATGGCCTATGTGTGAGGGGAAAGCATAATACTCCAGCAGGTGGGAGTCTGGTATGCGCGGGCTTTCCATCCCTGTCATGTCTGTCCTTCTCATTGTGGTCGTCGTGGCTTCCGCTTCACTTCTATACGTGCAGATGAAAGGGGTCTCCAACACCGCTACTTCCAAGGCAGACGAGCTTGTGGACGTCCGGATCTCCCCGAAGCTTCTGGGTCTGGCGTGCCTGGACAGTTACGGATACCTGATAGTGAGTTCTGACAGCCCGCTGAAGGGGAAGGTCTATTACACGGTCAAATACGGACTCGACGAGGTGGCTTCAGGCTTCTCGGACGTGAATATCACCGACGTGGGGCGGATATACTTCAACGCCTCAATGACCGAAGGGAAGGAATACACGGTGGAGGTTACAGCAAGATACTGGTCACTCAGGGAGAACTGCAAGTCCTACCTGCCTAACTGATGAATGAAATTATCTGTGTCCTGGCATAAGGCAGGAGCTCCCTTCCGTGCTTGGAGTTCTTCACCACCTGGAGTGAGGCATTCAACTCCCTCTCGAAAACCTTTGCTGTGGTGTACGAGTAGCTGTCCCTGTCCCCCACAACAACCATGACTTCCCCCGTATAGTTTCCTATGTCCTTTGATATGTCAATGCCACGATAGTTGAACCCCGGTGAAATCAGGACGAGCCGGTCCATTCCCCTCCATCGTGCATATTTCAGGGCAACATTGGCCCCTATACTGGAGCCAATTATGGCAACGGTGTTGACCCCCTTGAGCTTCAGGAACTTGTGCGCCGCCTCAACATCATAAATCATGTTGTTGAAGTCCTCCTCGTCAAAATACTCCCAGTCCCCCTGACTCTCTCCGTGTCCCCTCGGATCTATTTTTATGTATGAGAACCCGGCATCCTGCAGTTCCTTCTCCAGCGGCTCCCAATCCCCCATGGACCCGTCAAGCTGGTGAAGGAGTATCACGCCCTTCCACCCGCCTTCGTGATAGAAGTAAGCGATATTCTGCCCATCTCTGGTTCTCAAATAGTTGGCGGTCGTGCATCCCACCAAGAACAGAAGGATAAACAGGGCGAACCTCTTCACCTCATCACAACAGGTGGAAATTTAAACAGGTTTCCAGCTGTTGTGGTGCCAAATTGTTTAAAAGTCAGAACCCCCCAGATTTAGGGGGCCGTAGCTCAGGGGGAGAGCGCTCGGCTGAAGACCGAGTCGTCGTGGGTTCAAATCCCACCGGCCCCAACCTTTTTGAAAAGGTTGATCAAAAGGGGCAGGCGCTCCGCTCGACAGCACTAATGGAATTCGTCAACGGCTTCGAGGCGAGCCCGCACGAGCGGAGCGAGTAAGGGCGATAACGAGAAGCGGTTGCCTGAAACATATTAAATATCACCTTGCCTCTTATTGAAGTGGATTTCAAGCTAAAGCGCATCGGCGGGAAGAACGTCCTTGAAATGGACCTTACCCGCGCTCCTTTTCCTCCCGTGCTCGAAGAAAGTGAAGCCTGCATGGAACAGGTTATTCTTGCACTGAAGAAGGCCCGGAAGGTCGACCGCATAGTCCTTGTTGGGAGAAGAATAAGGGAATACGATGAGACCCAGACAAGGATGATGAGGCAGGTGGCTGAAGCTGTTGACAAGATAAGCGTTCCTGTCTCCGACATCCGTCCAAGGGGGTGTGAGATAGGGGAGGACTGGCCGGGTTTCGTCCAGGCCCTCGCAAGGACTATAATAAGGGACCCCGTCGGGGCGTATGTGGAGCTGCGCCGTGAAAGGAGATGGCAGGAGATAGAGTATGAACGGGAACCGAATGAAAGGGATGCAAAATGCCGCCTTCACTACATAAAACTGCTGGAGAAGTTCCTGAAGGTCTTTGAAGAGCTCGAGATTATAGAGGTCACGAAACCCCTGATTGAAGGCTACAAGGTCGGGGACCGCAGCATATACCGGAAAATAATCCGCCCGGGTGTGAGACCAAACTTCACATACACAAAGCTCCAGGCACAGTATCCAAGGGGGGAGGAGGTCGATAGCTACAGGGTTGGGGATGCCGAGGTCACACTGATAAAAAGACCGGGACAGGTCAGGATGTTCTATCATCTTCTGCCGCCGGAGTTCAAGCTCAGTGAGGTTGAGTACAACATAGTCGAAAGAATGAAGGAAAGGCTGATGGCATACAAGCCAAAAAGCGGTGAGCTCGTGGAACCTGAGACAATCAGGGAAGCCGTCAGAAACATAGCGGTGGATATGCTAAAAGAGAAAGAAAGAACGGGGCACGTGAAGCTCGACATTGAAAAACTCGCCGGCATAATCACCCGGGAAACCGTGGGCTTTGGCATCCTCGAACTGTTGCTCACAGATGAGAAAGTTCAGGACATAACCGTGAATGCTCCCCTCACCAACCCCATATTTGTCTATCACGCGGACGCTGAGGACTGCGAAACAAATATTTATCCCACTGTTGAGGAGACCCAGGCCTGGGCCGCCCGGCTGCGACTCCTGAGCGGAAGACCACTCGACGAAAGCAACCCTGTGCTTGACACACAAATAGAATTCGGAAACGTGAGAGCAAGAGTCGCAGCCATAACGCGCTCCCTCAGCCCGTTCGGGTTGAGCTTCGCAATCCGCAGGCACAGGGCAAAGCCATGGACCCTGCCGCTTTTCATACAAAACAAGATGCTTTCCCCCCTCGCCGCCGGCCTGCTGAGCTTCTTCGTCGATGGGGCAAGAACAATACTGGTGGCAGGAACCAGAGGTGCAGGCAAGACCTCCCTCCTGCAGAGCCTGATGGTCGAGATAATGCGGAGATACCGGATAATCACCGTCGAGGACACACTCGAGCTTCCCGTCCGGCACTTCATGAAAGCCGGGTATAACATCCAGCCCCTGAAGGTCCGGAGCCCGATAATACCCGTGGAAAGCGAGCTGAGCGCCCAGGCGGGGATAAGAACCAGCCTCCGTCTGGGTGATTCCGCACTGATAGTTGGAGAGGTCAGGAGCAAGGAAGCCCTTGCACTCTATGAAGCCATGCGGGTCGGGGCGCTTGCAAATGTTGTTGCAGGAACCATCCACGGTGATTCACCCTATGGGGTCTATGACCGTGTGGTGAATGACCTCGGGGTGCCAAAGACGAGCTTCAAAGCAACGGACATAATCCTGATCGCAAACCCGATAAAGAGCGCGGACGGCCTCCACAAACTCAGGAGGCTTGTTGGAATAACAGAGGTCAGGAAACACTGGGAAAATGACCCTGTGAGGGAAAAGGGCTTTGTGGACCTGATGAAATATGACGCAAAGAAGGACGAGCTTGTCCCGACCAGCGTGCTCCTCGACGGGGAAAGCGAAATAATCAACTCGATAGCCAGCCGGGTCAGTGACTGGGTTGGGAACTTCGACGCCGTCTGGGAAAACATAGAGCTCAGGGCAAGAACAAAGAAGAGACTCGTCGATGTCTCGGAAGCCACGGGAAGAAAGGAGTTCCTCGAAGCGGACTTCGTCATGCTCGCAAATGACATGCTCCACCTGATTGAGGAGGAAGTGAGAAACGAGATTGGCATGGACCCTCTCGAGGTATTCTCGAGGTGGGACAAGTGGCTGAGAACCCAGTTATAAATCGATAAATAGCCGGAACACAGTTATTGTTGTGGAGTCAAGCATACATTATGACAGGTTCCTCCAAGACCAGAAGGTCAAGCTCTCACGGTTTGAGCGGGCCGCCCGGTGGGCAACCAGCTTCATGAAGCTGAGATTCCCCTACCCGGACTATGACAAGGAACTGGAAGCTGTGGAATTCTACGTGAAGTTTGAGGACGCCCTGAACCTGGGAGTAATCTGCGCTTTCCTGACCCTCCCACTCTCCGCCCTGATATACTTCACCGGGAGGAACTTCATAACCAACTGGATTGCCATAGCTCTCCCCTTTCTCTCATTCCTTGTCGTCACCTATTTTCCTCTTTACATAGCAAGGCTGAGAAAACTCAGGATACTCGGCCAGGCTCCACTCGCAACGCTCTATCTGGTAATAGCGATGGAAGTCACCCCGAACCTTGAGTCGAGCGTTGCGTTCGCCGCGAAAAACATGCCCGACCCGATGGGCAGAATATTCAAACTCCTCCTGTGGCTGGTGGAAACCCGGACGCAACCGGACATGGAGTCCGCAATGAACTGGTACAGCTCAAGGATAAGGGAATGGGCACCACACGTGGCAGAGGGGCTTTACCTGGTCGCCGGAAGCATGCGGGAAGTGGGGACGGTCCGGACCAGGACACTTGAAAAGGCAATTAATGTGGTGCTCGACGGGACCAGAAGGATGATGGAGGAGTTCGCGAGGGGCCTGGACCTCCCTGTGATGGCAACGAACGCCTTCGGGATTATGCTCCCCGTCCTCATGCTGGTCATGCTTCCCATAGTGAGCATCTTCGTCAGCACGGTGAATGTCGGACCAGCAATGCTCCTGATATACGATTTCACCCTCCCCCTGCTTCTCGCCACAGTCATAGTGTATATACTGGGGAAACGTCCCGGCTCCATAAGTGAAATAAAATACAGAAAGAGCAGGTTCAGGGTCAAGTTAATGGGAAAGGAAATGAACGCCCTTCCCCTGATGGTCATAAGCTTCATTGTCTTCATGGCCCTCCAATTCCTAATATTCCTGGCAAAACCAGCAATAATCTCCCCGATGGTGGAGGTCACGGGGACCTCTGCCTCCCTGCTCACAATGCCCTTCATAATTGCCCTCGGGGTTCCCACAGGGCTCTACTACCTGTCCTGGGCCCAGGAAAACAGGGAAACCAAGAGGAGAATAGAAACACTGGAAAGGGAGTTCGCCTCTGCACTCTACCAGCTCGGGAACGCCATGAATCAGGGGATACCGCTGGAACAGGCCATGGAAGATGTGGCAGCACGGATGAAGGGAAGCGAGACAGAGGTCTTCTTCACCACAGCAACGAGCCGGATGAAAACCCTCGGGTGGCCGCTTAACATGGTACTCTTCGATGAAAAGCACGGAATAATGAAGCACTTCCCCAGCAACCTAATCCGCAACATAATGCTTGTTGTAATGAAGAGCGCTGAGAAGGGACCGAAAAGTGCCGCTGTGACCGCAATAAGTGTGTCAAAATACCTGAAGGTCATGCAGGACGTGAAGGACAAGATAAATGACATGCTCTCAGATTCCATTTCCAGCATACGTTTTCAGGGTGCCTTCCTGATACCGATAATCACGGGAACGGTTGTGGGTCTCGGAGAGATAACCTCCAACCTGCTCGTGAGGATAGGAGAGCAGGTGGCGAGCATAATGCAGATGGGATCCGTGGGCGGAGTGGGGTATGTCGGGGAGTTCCTGAACATTCAGGGAGCGCTGCAACCAAGCTTCCTGCAGCTGGTCGTGGGAATCTACGTGCTTTTAAGCTGCCTCACCCTCGGTATGTTTGTAGGGGGACTGCAGGATGGCTGGGACCGCATGGCCATGTATGAAAATATGGGTTCCACCATCCTGTTCGGAACACTCACATATGTGATTTCAGCCGCCCTGGTGGCGGTGATGTTCGGAGGTCTCGCCCAGTCGGTGATATGATGGCCCGGAGGTTCGACTGGTGGATGCTGGCATTTATCCCGACAATAGTTGGGACCTTCATAATGATAAATTTCATTTCCTCGGGAGCCGCGCCCATACTCGGCGGATACCTCAAACTCATCTCCCTTTCCACCATGCTCCAGAACTTTGTAAAGAACTCGATGGAATTCCTGAAATTCCTTGTTGGACCGGGGGGATAGAATGGGGAATATCATAAAACAGGCAATTGAAATATTCCTGATAATTATAGTCGCAATTGCTGGATTGGGGGTGGCAATAATGTTCGTTCAGCCATCCCTTTCAAGACTCGTCGGGAGACTGCTCCTGTCCATATCATAGGTGATTGAAACGGCAACGGAAATAGGAGACTGGCTGGAAACCCATGTGGGAATTGTGGTACTGATATTTGCAATAGGGGTGGCGCTTGTGTCCATCGCCGGCATCGCAAAACTATTTTTGCCAGCGCTCGGGAAGTATGCCGTCCCAATTGACTATCTCGGAGCGGCCGTGCAAGGAGCAATAAGCGGGATTACAGGAGGCCTGCTGGGTGATTGAATGAGCAATGAAGGTCTGGGCCTGTCGCTGTATAACTTTTACACAGCCATAACAATTTCATGGGCCATAATCACCCTACTCAACATTCTTAGTGGCGTCTCGGGCGTGAACATCTCACAGCTGCTCATCCACTACCTCGCAGAAACCACCCGAAAATTGATAGCAAAGATACCCAAAGCCATAGTGTCCGCGATATAACCGTCAGGCTTAATATTCCCCGGAAAGAAGAATTTTATGACATCTGAGAGGTTCATCTGGCTGCTGGTCGCAGTAATTGGTGTGCTCATCCTCCTCGGGCTGGCAGGAGGGCTATACTCAAAGGTTGCGGGGATGCTCCATGGACTTTAAGGCGGTATCCATAGTGGTTCTGCTCTTCCTTTCGCTGAGCCTGTTCTTCCTCGCATCTTCAAGGATTACGAGAAAAGAAAAAAGCTTCGACGACATAGTGAGGTCCGCAGAGAACGGCAAGGAGGACTATCTGGAACTCACCCCCAAGGAGAATCTTGACATCTGCGACCTTCTCGGGGCGACCTATGGCTGCGATTCCAAACTTGGAGCAAGCACCTGCAGACTGAAGAAGGACGTCACCTACATAATACGTGCACACCCCGTGGAATCAGGGGTCTGCCTGAATGTGACGGAGGTGTCTTGATGAAGAACTTCCTGGAAATGGTATCCTTCATCATACTGATTGGAGTAACGCTGGTGCTGATAATGAGCGTGATTGTCCCGCGGTTCCTCCCGAGAGAAAAACAAGGGATCACTGGCGACCCGTTCCCCGCCAAGGTCAAGGACATTGCAGGGAATAAGGAGCTGTATATTGTATATACGGGAATTGGGGACAACCCCCAGGAGATAGATGCCTCAAAGCTGACCGTGGTGACGACAAACCCGAAAAACGAGACAAGGGAGTTCACCCCCGGGGGGAAAATCAAGCCCTTCGAGCGCATCATCGTGGACATACCAGACGACACGAGCTCCATCTTCATATATTATGAAGGAAAGCTGGTCAGTGGACCCATAGTCACGGAATAAAATTTAAACTCAGGGGCGGTGTGCTTCTGTGAAGGGACAGAACCTGACATGGATAGCCCTGATTATAATGCTGCTCGCCATGCTCCTCCTCGTAATGGTATTTTTCCCCAAAATTTATGAGATGTCCCCCAAAGTTCTGGAAGGAATAGGGGGAATGTAAGTGTTAAATAGTTAGCTCCTGAATGAATTCCATGCGGGGGATAAACAATGTTATAACAATTGTGATGGCAGTAATAATCGCTGCAGCAATCCTGATAATTTCTTTCAACGTGCTCGGCTCTACAACCGAAGGCATAGAGGACATTGAAAAAACTGCGGAGACACAGCAGCAAAGACTCCAGGGTGTTCAAAGTCTCTCACAGGCCTGCCAGGACTGGCTCTATGGAAACAAATACAGTGCGGCGGACATACTCGAAACATACAGGCTCCCTGACAAGATGAGACCATACACCAAGGTTTACGACACATGTGGAGCAGACCTGGAAGCTGTGGCAAGGGAATGCTACAACGAGCAGGAGGTCACCCGGGACTGCGCCGGGAATGGGTTCATAAAAGCCTCTATAACCGAGATGACAATCTGCACGAGGACCTGCACCAACATAATCAATCTCTACCAGAAATGTGCCGCCTCTTGCTCGAAGAGGGCTGGGATATGCTTCGACAACATACTGCTGGACCTGAGCAGCAGTGACCTGAGGGGAAGCCTGAGTGTGGACGACCGGACAATAGAAAGGGCATGTGAGAAATAGGTGTCAGCATGGAGGAAATGCTGGAGAAATCAATAGGGGTCTTTTTGGCGGTTATCCTGACTGTTGCCATCGTGGGTCTCATAGTCTATCTTGCCGGGAGGGGCTTCGGGCTCAGAATCGCAGTGGGAAAAAAAGGAGAAGGATTGTTGAGCTTCGTCTCCGGCTCGTCGCAGATAAACGTCGCTTGCAGGGACTTCCTTGACACCCGATTCAGCCCTGACTTCGACTATGAGGGGCGGTTTCAAGGAGTGTTTCCGGAAAGCAGTGGAGAGCTGAAATACAAGAAGCTCAAGCTCCTCTGTGGTGCCCTGATCCCAATAGAGGACGCCGTTGATGGTGGAAAAAACCTCAGGGGCACGCTGGATGAGATAAACGACGCTTACAGCTTTTCCTATGAGAACCTCCAGTTCAGCTACGAGGAGATAAACGCTGCCATAGACGACAACGAGAAAACGGTGTGGCTTGGGGAGGTCCAGAATATACTGGAAAGGGAGATTGATGCAAAGGTGACTGAATGATAAACAGAACCTTCACGTTTCTGATAGGGCTGGTCGGGATTGCTATTGCAATTATTTTCATAGTGCAGCTCACATCAGGAATAAGCAGTGCAATGGAACCCCTGGATGTGAAAGCGACAATGGCCAGCGCGACACTCCCCCAGAATATGGTGAAGATTGCCCTCTCCGATGACCATAACGTAAAACAGTTTGCGGAACTTTTGGTGGAACAGCCAAAACCCTATGAACTGGCGGTGAGGGACACGAGCATAGCAACCACGGAGAACCTCAACAGGCTGAAAAAAATAATCTCCAGTGAAGAAATCAACGCAGGGCTGTTTGACACACTTTTAGGGCACTGTAATATGTGGAGAGCCCTGACGGACCCAACCAAGGAGAGCTTTGTGGACATAGCAAACAGCTACTACTCAAAGCTTGAAGGAATTGGAAGCCCAACCCAGGTTTCCCAGGACCTCTACGAGAATCTGGACACCATAAACAAACTCTGCGGGGAAATGGAATGCCCGGACACACGCACATGCGCAAGCTGCTGGGAGCTTCAGAATGCCTACATTGAGCGGATGAAAGAAGGGGATGAAGCGGGTTACAGGTCCATCATAAATCTTATGATAGAAAAAGACTGTGGGGGCAGCTGTGCAAGGCTCTGCGACACAATCACACAAAAGATTGAAATGGCCCGCTCTTCAGACCCCGAAACAAGAAAAGCTTTTTTATCAATGGGGATACAGCTAAATTAGGGTGATTTATTGAAGGGAGACACTGGAAGCCCGATTTGGATTGTGGTTACTCTGCTCCTGGCGCTGGTCGTCGGGATAACTATGTATCAGCTTCTACAAAAGACGTCCGCACAGAAAACATTTGACGACTGGCTCGGGCAGATAGGTAGCGGGCAGGCAGAACTGACCGTAAGTTCCTTCTGCAAGTCCTGGGAACAGTCCGGATTTGTGAGCGGGGCGGTGAATCCAAGTGAGCAAGCAAAGGCGACAGTGGCCGCCGCACACCCAAGCCTCGCCGTAAAGTACTTCACCGAAGACGAGTTCAATATAGGTGAGAGACTCTCCTCCTGTGACTGCGCTGTCTTTCTGTACCAGAAGGGTCAGATGGACCAGCTGGAAGCCAAGAGCTGGTACGACCCGGACAAGTGCCACGAGATGACAAACAACATAGCGGAAAGTATGGGTCTCACGAGGAGTTCCAGATGAAAGGACTCAGCGTTCTTATTTACACAATCCTGCTGTTGATAGTTTATTTTGTTGAAAATACAGCATTCCTGGCAATATCCGGAGCAACGAGAGGAATCCCGGCAAAGATCTGGGCAGCAACAAACAAGCTCTATGAGGATATAAGCTACGAAAATGTGGTGGTCATACCGAAGGGCATGAGGACCTTCATCGGGAGGTGCAACTTCCCATCGGATCAGCACCTCACAACTGAGGAAATAAAAATGGCCCTGGACGGGTGCAGACTGCCCCAGAACTCCTCCGCAACGTACCCGGGGGTCGTGTGTGTGTTCTATAACTACTATGGAAAACCATTCGGTTCCTGCAGGGGGATGCTCCACAGACCCGTTGAGAACTATTTTTTTGATGGGAGCGAAGCTCCCGTGCGCAGGGTCCTCCGGGACCCGGAGAGTGGCGAAGTGGAGCTTGTCCAGTAGGGAATAAATATCCCCACGGCTATTCATGGAGTGGGAATACAGGAAAACGTGATGTCCTACTGGACAATCCTCCCAACATCAATAAAGTTCGTGGTGCTCCTCGCAGTCGGGACCGCCTTCTTCTCCGAACTTTCAACAATGGGTGTCATGGACAACCAGGCCATAAGAACGGATGTCATAGCGAGTTCAATGTGCCTAATAAACATGCACAACAGCACAGAGGTCCGAATTGGCTGGGACCGTGTCCCTTTTACCATGGCGTTCCCAGAAGCCGCCCTCGTCACATATTTCGACACCAAGAGAGCCACCGTTTCCCCCTACCCGCTGGTGGTTCCCGTGAAGGGATATGAGGATATTGATGGGATCAAGTATTTCGTCGGGAAGGGCATTGAAAAATTCAACTTCACAAGCACGGGACCGGAGGTGATTGCAAAATGAAGGCCTTTATCGGAATGCAAGGACTGGCAATTTTCCTGCTCATAATCAGCGCCCTGAATATGTTCTCATTCAAAATTAACATAACAAACGAGATAAACGGGTGGAGGCTGACAAGAATCGCCCAGACCCATGCACACTTGATGGCAAGCGAATACATGCAGGAGAAAATAGGTGTCATAGACCCGGGCAGGCTCAGAACACTGAGTTCCATGGGTTACAGGGTTGCAGCGCTTCTCTATGACCCGGAGGAGAGGAGGGTGGTGTGGTCACAGGGCATGGACAGCGAAAACGCCAGAAAGCTGGGGGAGAACTATGGGGACGGCCTGGGTCTCCCAAGGAGTTTCATGGGGTACGAAAACCTGACAAGGTATGGCATCCCCATGGAGGGGGCAAGATACGCCCTGCCCGTTGTGGATGAGAACGGGAACTATGGTGTCTTGATGGTCCTGCTGAGATCCGAGGAAGGGGACTGGGTGGAAGAGTTCCGCCCAATATACTCGAATCTCAAGGAACTCTACGAGAAGGAGGTTGGCTGATGCCCGGTCTCAAAGCACCCTCGATGTCGGCTGCGGTTGTGGGATTCGGAGCAATGTTCATGTTTATGATGGCCACATTGTTCTCAATAAACGTAAGAATCAAGGCGGGGTACAAGGACACCCTCGACCCGGCATATCCCTACCTCCAGGCCGTGGCCATGCATCGCGTGAACGGGAAACCCTTCCTCTATTATCTTTCCCACTCCTTGAAATCCGGCGAAATCGTGGAGGGCATAAATGTGACAGAGGAACTTGAAAAATTCGGGGAATCCTTCGAACTCATCGACTCTTCCGGGAAAACCATTCTTTCTGTGGACCCCGGGAAACCGCAGGGAAGAAAGGTGAAGAAAGCCTATCTCGCAGTTCCCCGCGGGGGTTACTTGGTGATGACATATGGGTGACAGCATTCATGGCGGGAAAGAGAACCCCGAGAAGCAGCCGGGAGGGCCCAGGGGAATCTGGAGCCTCCTGATTGGTCTAGTAATAGGTGCGGCCCTGGGTCTCGTCACGAGCATGATAATAATCCAGATGGCACAAGTAGAAGAGACGAAGGAACTATACAGCTCAGACACATCAAGCCTGAACATGCTCTATCAGGGGAGGAACATGCAGGAATACCTGAAACTGGCAGGAGATGAGCTGATAAGGGAGTTTGTGGAGACAGGAGGGCCGAGGGAATGCGGGACCGTGCGGGTGAACAACAGAAGCATAAGTATCTGGGAGGCTCCAGGGTGTGAGGTCTCCGGTGATGGCGTGCTTGAGCGCTCGGGGGAGCTCGCAGCCCGGGAAGCCTCGAGATATGAGGTGTGGGGGACCAAGGCTTCGGCTGACCAGGGGAGGTTCTGCCTCAGCATAAACAACAAGCTGGCCTTCGGAGAATATCACAGCAAAATCTGCTTTGACTCCCCCTTGAACGAAGCCATGGAAACAACCTTCGGGCAGATGAAGGAAGCCTATGAGTCCGGCTCCGCAGAATGCTCCTGCCTCGAGACCTACAAGCTCTGCTGGGCTGACCTGGACGGGATGAACTTCACCTACGCTTTGATGGAAAACTGCTGAAGGAACTCTTCCTCAAAGAAGTGAAGCTCCGCGGGGAGAATTATGCAGTGCGGCGGGGCGCCGAAGCCCTGCGCCTGCAGGTCCGGGACCTCCCCGTAGCTTATCCTTTCGTCCCGGGTCCCAATCCTTTCACACACCACCATCCTGCCGGAAAACCCCATCCCCCGCAGGACATCCAGCCCCCGAGCAGCATCAATTTTGGGGTCGAGCAGGCACAGGGTGTGCAGACCTGCCGCCCTGTTGGACTCTATCCTCTCCCTGTCACTCTCAACAGGCCCGGACAGGGTCACGGTCCGCCCAAACTTGTAGGGGCTTAGCCCCGTGCGGGATATCGCGTTGATTACAGAAGGTGCATGTATGACCTCCACAGGAACCCCTTCCTTCCGGCACTCAGCCACCAGGGAAATGTGGGTAGTTGCGAAAAGCGGGTCCCCGGGAACCAGCAGGGTTACCTTCCCCAGCTTGGCCCTTTTAATGAGAAAATCGCTTTCAACTTCTTCCCTGGAAAGCCTCCGGGCATCAAAACCGGGCCTGTACGGGAAACTCGTGTAGTCCTCGATATAGACTTCCTTGGAATCGGAAACGGCCTTCAAACCTTTCAGGCTCATGTCTCCCTCTTCCAACCCCATCCCCACGAGGAACAGCATGGAAGGGTTAGGCACATAAATTAAGAAAGCTTTGCCTTTCGTGGAGAAGCCAAGGGTGCTGGACACGGGAGTCTTCATAGAAGGCACTCTTATCGAGGGTGTCACCTCGAGAACTGTTGCCGAGGAAACGGATGTGCCTCCAACAGTGAGGGTGTTCCAACCCAGGGAAGAGTCAGTGGAGGCTGTGAAGGCCGCGGCCAGGAGAACAGGGGACCTCGATGTGCTCAGCCGGGCGGACCTTGACGTGCTGGCACTGGCATACGAGCTGCATGGAGTGGTGGTCACCAACGACTTTGCCATTCAGAACGTGGCATCCGAGATGGGGATTTCCTGGGAGGGTAGCAAGGGAATATCCAGGAAGATAGACTGGGAGTGGTACTGCCCCGCCTGCTGGAAGAAGTATCCACGGCGGGGAGTGTGTGAGGTCTGCGGAACCCCCACAAAGAGGCGACCGAAAAAGACAAAAATATTATAAAAACGCCTCTCACACACCTTAAGTGGCGAGGATATACGCCCATAAAAGGGGAAAAAGCGGGAGTAAGCGTCCTTTTAGGAGTAGCTCTCCCTCCTGGGTGAATTACTCCAAGGAAGAGGTCGCCCAGCTGGTTGTGAAGCTCGCCAAGGACGGGAACCCGCCCGCGATGATAGGGACAATACTGCGTGACTCCTATGGAATTCCCTCCGTGAAGCTCCTGACCGGGAAGAGGGTCGTGGAAATTCTTGAAGAGGCAAAACTGACAAAGGAAGTCCCGCAGGACCTTTTTGATCTGCTCAAAAAATCCGTGAAGCTCAGGGAGCACCTGAACAGGAACAAGGGGGACCTCCACAGCAAGAGGGGTCTGCAACAAACGGAAATGAAAATTCTCCGGCTGGTAAAATACTACAAGAAGAAGGGGAAGTTGCCGGAGGGCTGGAAATACAGCCCGGAAACAGCGAAGGTCATTGTAAGTGGTGGTAGATGATGGCGAGGAGAATAACCACAAAGGACAAGTGGAAAGCCAAGACCTGGTACACCATAGTCGCACCAAAGGACTTTGGGGAAACCCCTGTGGGGGAAACCCCTGCAAGCGACCCGAAAATGGTTGTGGGAAGGAGGGTGGAGGTGGCGGCAAACGATGTGGCAAGCGGGAAGGGACTGAACCATGTAAAGCTGATTTTTGAGGTGGAAAAGGTAGTGGGAACAACCGCCCACACCCGGCTGGTGGGTTATGAGGTTGTCAGGAGTTACATAAGGAGTATAGTCCGGCGGAGGAGGAAAAGGATTGACCTGGTGAAGGACCTGAAAATAGGCGGGAGAAAACTCAGGGTGAAACTCATAACCATGACTGCCGGCAAGTGCTATGCGACCCAGGAGAGGGACATAAGGAAGGTTCTGGAGGAATCCCTCAAGTCACCTGCAAAAACCGTTGAGGAGTTCATGGCGTCCGTTCTCAGCAGGGAGCTTCAGGGCTCCATGAAAGAGAAGGCTAAAAAGGTATTCCCCATCACAAACGTGGAAATAAGGAGAATTGAATTTCTCTAGAGCTCCTTTATTGTGTTAACGGCTGTGGCAATCCACAGCACACCCCCCATAAACACCAGCAGGAACGCCACAAAAAATGTCAGGAGGGCATCCGCCGTGGCCGCCTCTGAAAAACGGAAGTTCGATGTGAGAAGGGCCCCGAGCAGTATCGAAAAGGAGCCAAAAGCCAGGAAAGCAACATCCTTGGTCTGCATTATTTCTTCACCCTCTTGGCGGATTTCCGGGCGGTCCGCTTCTTGGTCGTCTTCTTGGCTGTTTTCTTCGCTGGCTTCTTTGCCTTGGCCGCCTTCTTGGTCTTCCTGGTGGTCTTCTTGGTTATTCTCTTGGTCTTCCTGGCAGGTTTCTTGGCACTCTTCTTGGCCTTCTTGGTCTTCCTGGTGGTCTTCTTTGGCTTCGCAGGTTCAGCTCCTATCTCCGCAACCTGGTCGAGTCCGAGGTCAAATTTCTCAGCCTCTTCAAGCTTCTCCATAACATCGTTGGAAGACTCCCTCGAACCGAACAACCAACCGAATATCTTACGTAACATACAAAAGTAAATCCTCCTTAACTAATAAACTTTCCTGAGCTTCACCCTCTTCTCCTTCTCGCGCAGGACCTCCTCAACCATCCTGTCGAGTGTTTCAGCAACAGCCAGCCCCAGTTCCTCCGCCTCCCCACCGGAAAGGAAGGTCCGGAAAGGCGTGGAGAGCTTGAACTTCACGGACCACACTCCCCTCTTCCCCAAGTGAAAGCTCGCATGCGACACGGGAGTGACCCGCGTAATTTTTTTCATGGCCTCCGCCACCTGGAGCTTCAGGGCCTCCCCATCCTCCGAAGGCAAGAACTCCAGACCGGAGTAAAACACCGGAGCTTCCTGCTCTCTGAAACTGGCAGCAAGCGCCAGCACGTCCTTCCTCGTCACCACACCGATGGGAGTTCTCCGCTTATCCACGACTATCACAGGACCCTTCATCAGCTTGTCAATTACAAGCTTCACATGCGTTCCCGCCCTGGCTATCAAAGGTCTCCTGGAGAGCTTCCCATTAACCCAAGCAGCCACGAGCTTCCCGGAATCGTTCACCACAGGGACCACTCCCTGAACCTTCTTCGCCCGCTCACTCACCGCCTTGACGGGGCACATAACAGCCCTGGCTTCCCTCCTGGCGAGTGGGGTGTCCCTGAGATTCCTGAGAATCGCCTCCTCCGTCACGGCCAGCAGCTTCCGCCCCTTGACCGGATAGGCATCAACACCGTGCTCAACCATCAGACGGGCAACCTCCGGAACATCGGTCTCCGGAGGCACGGGGTCCACCTTCACAGCAAAGTCCCTGAATCTCCCCCTCGGAACAGCCCTTGAAGCAAGGGCACGGTCAATCACATAAACATCCCCCGAGTCCTCTGCAAGCACAGGGCGATCAGTGACCCTGAATTTCCCAACAGTCCCCTCAAGGCTGACAATCAAAGGGACCTCTGCCAGCTCACCAACATTCATACAATCACCTCAACTCCAGGACCTCAAATTTTCATAGAATCTTATCTGGTCCTTATCCAGACTTGGGTTTATTTTTATCAGGGCTTCCTTGAAGTTTCTCATTGATATTTCGCCCATGAACTTCTTGGGCTCAATCTCGAACTTCCTCAGCTCCTCGGTGTCTCCTTTCTTCAACAGGGCGTCAATCTCTCCCCCAAGCCCCAGACTCATAAAGTATTCCCTGAGTTCCTTCTCCTTTATCTTACCTTCAAGGAATTCCTGAATCTTCCCCCTCGCCTCCCGGGTCTTCTTCACCCCGGCACGAACCTCAGTCATCACAGCTTCCCTGACGAGGGCCGCCAGGTCCGCCCCGGTAAAGTTCTCGGTTTTTTTCGCTATCTCTCCCAAGTCCACGTCCTTGGCAAGGGGAATCTTGGAGGTATGCACCTCAAGTATCTTCTTCCTCGTTTCCTCATTGGGCAGCGGGAGATATATGAAAGTGTCAAACCTTCCTGGGCGGAGCATCGAGGGGTCGAGCAGGTCCGGGCGGTTTGTGGCAGCGAGCACAACAACGCCACGCAGGTTTTCAATCCCATCAAGCTCCGTGAGCAGCTGATTAAGGACGCGGTCAGCAACCTTGCTTGAGTCCGTTCCTCTCTTCACGGCTATGGAGTCAATCTCGTCGAACAGTATGATGGCGGGGGCCATCTGACGCGCCTTGCGGAACACCTTCCTGACCGCCCTCTCACTCTCCCCCACCCACTTGCTGAGTATCTCAGGCCCCTTGATGGCGATAAAGTTCGCGTTTGTCTCATTCGCCACAGCCTTGGCAAGCATGGTCTTACCACAGCCGGGAGGACCGTAGAGCAGCACGCCCTTCGGCGGCTCGAGCCCGAGGGACTCGTAGGTCTTCGGGTATTTGAGAGGCCACTCCACTCCCTCCATAAGCTTCCTCTTGGCTTCCTCAAGACCCCCAACATCCTCCCACTTCACGTTGGGTATCTGCACTATTGCATCCCTCATGCCGCTCGGCTCTATTTCCAGCAGGGCATTCATGAAGTCATCCATGGTAACCTCAAGCTTGTTCAGTATCTCCGCGGGGATCTCCTCGGGGATCTCCCCCCGCTCCTTTATGACCTCGGGCAACAGCCTCCTCAGAGCCTTCAAAGCGGCCTCCTTGGAAAGCATCGAAAGGTCCGCCCCGGTAAAGCCGTTGGTTATATCGGAAAGCCTCTCGAGGTCAACATCCTTGGCAAGGGGCATTCCCCTGGTGTGAATCTGGAGTATCTCGTACCGACCGTTCTTGTCCGGGACACCTATCTCAATCTCCCTGTCGAACCTCCCTGGGCGGCGGAGGGCAGGATCGATGGAATCCACTATATTGGTTGCCGCTATCACTATGACCTGTCCTCTACCTTTCAGGCCATCCAGCACGGTCAGGAGCTGACTGACCACGCGACGCTCGACCTCCCCGTGCACCTCCTCCCTCCGGGGAGCAATAGCATCCAGCTCGTCTATGAAGACTATGGCCGGCGCGTTCTTGCTCGCCTCTTCAAAGACCTCCCTCAGCCGGCGCTCGGACTCCCCGTAGTATTTGCTCATAATTTCGGGACCGTTTATGGTGAGGAAGTATGCATTGGTCTCATTCGCCACAGCCTTGGCAAGCAGGGTCTTCCCCGTCCCGGGAGGACCATGAAGCAACACGCCCTTCGGCGGCTCAATACCGAGCTTCTGGAAAAGTATGGGATGCTTCATGGGAAGCTCCACCATCTCCCTTATCTTCTTTATTTCCTCCTGAAGGCCACCTATATCCTCATAGGTAACCCCCGGAACCATGGCTTCCCCGGGCTTCATGGGTTTCTCGCTTATCTTTATTTCAGTCTCAGCGGAAACATAGACAATCCCCTTCGGGTTGGTGTTGGCAACCACAAAGGGTATGCTCTGACCCATTATGTCAAAAACAACAAGGTCCCCTTTGTGAGCGGGCTTGTTCATCAGCCTCTGTTTGAAATAATTGGCGATATCCCCGCGGAGATATATTTTCTCCACGGGTGCCAGCAAGAGCTGTTTGGCGGGACTCGCCTCCACCTTACTCACAGTAACGAAGTCCCCGAGCGAGACGCCCGCGTTCTTGCGGAGAATGCCGTCAATCCTTATCAGCTCGGACCCCTCATCCTGCAGCCTGCTCCTCCAGACCACCGCGGCGGTCTCATTCTGTCCCTTGATTAGAATTATGTCACCAGTCGAGACCCCGAGCTTCTCCATGGTTCTGTTGTCTATCCGGGCAATCCCCCTGCCAACATCGGCGTATTCCGCCTCTGCCACCTTAAGCTGAACGGCATCCTCCACGAACACCACCTATTTGATGGGTATGTCAACCCTCTCCTTCTCTTTCGGCTCAACCCTCACCAGCTTCACTTCGAGTATCCCGTTCTTGTAGGTTGCCTCCGCACCCTGTTTCTTCACCCTGGCTGGCAAAGAGACCTCCTTCACGAAAACCATGGAGCTCGCTGAAAAACTCCCCTTCTTCCGCTTCTGCTCCTCCCTCCTCGCACTTATCACCAGGCGCTGATTCCCGAACTCATCGTCCTTTATCCGGAGCTTTATGTCCTTCTTCTCCACTCCGGGAACCTCAGCGGTCACGATAATCCTGTCCTTCTCCTCCCGGACATCCACAAGGGGTTCCCTGACAAATCCCTCCTCCGTTACTGCGGGCCTCGGAAACCACTCATCGTCCCAGAAGAAAGGCCCGAAAAACAGCTTCTTCCAGACCCTTCTTATCTCATCGAACGGATCCACCTCCACCACCTCCTTAAGGTTACTTTCAGTAACTAAACTGTTTTCAGGCTTTAAAAACCTTGTTCAGAAAAGAATAAAAATCACCACGACTGGTATTGGGTT
>CAYVAH010000003.1:32677-49473 GCA_964449215.1 Candidatus Undinarchaeota archaeon
CCTTTATAAGTCGCCACTGCATGAAAGTTAAAGATGCATAAATAGACCGGATGGGAGGAAAGGCAGTGGAAAGAGACAAGCGCAACGTCCTGCTGCTGGGGACCACCAGCTTTTTCAACGACATAAGCAGTGAGACAATCTTCGCCCTGCTGCCCCTCTATGTGGGCTCCTCCGGAGTGGTTGGAATCCTGGGCGGAATAATCAGTGGTTTCGGTGACATTGTCAAGGTTTATTTCGGTTACCTTTCCGACCACTTGGGCAAGAGGAAACCTGTGGTCTTCGCGGGCTACCTCCTTTCCGCAATATCAAAGTTCCTGATTACCATGGTCGCCACGCCCTTTCTGGTCCTTGTGCTGATAATGGACAGGCTTGGCAAGGGCGTGAGGGAAGGACCGAGAGACGCCATACTTTCCGTTGCGAAGAAAAAGGGCTGGGCTTTCGGGCTGCGGCAGGCAATGGACACTATGGGCGCCGTTGTGGGGGGACTTATCGCCTATTACTTCCTCAGCTCGGGAGCAGATTATGTGTCCGCAATGAGAATCGCCGCCTTCATAGGCCTGGGAGCCCTTGTGCCCCTGCTCTTCATCAGAGTTCCCCCCTTCAAGAGGACTGAAGAGAGCTTCTCCAAAACGCTGGGCCATGTTTCCGGGAGAATAGGGAGAGTCCTGGTGATCGCCGTGCTCTTTGGACTCGTGCTCATATCTCCGTTGATCCTGATAAAAACTTCATACGACCAGCTCGGCAACACAGGGGTCTTGGTCTACACGGCCTTTAATGTTGTGTATGCCCTGGCGTCGAAAACCCTCGGGGCGATGTCGGACACCTACGGCAGGAAAGCTGTGCTGAACCTGAGCTTTGTTTCGGCGGCCTTCGCCTTCCTCCTGGCCTTTGCAGGGGGGTGGGCTGTGCTTCCCGGCTTCCTGCTCTACGGACTCGCCCTGGGAGCCTTCCGCTCCACCTCGGGTGCCCTGGTCAGCGACATAGCAGGCAGAGAAAGGGCCACCGCCCTGGGGCTTTTTCAGACCACTCTGGGAGTGTCGGTGTTCATCGGCTCTTCGCTTTTTGGCATCCTGCTTGACACCGTGGGCAGCGTAACGTACCTGCTCGGGACCCTGCTCTCCACAGCCTCCCTCCTGACCTACAATTTCCTGCTGACCTCCGCCAGGGGATGACCCTTGGCATGGAGGTGGAACTTCTTGTACCAGCCGAAGGGGGCACGGTCACAGCCAAGCTCAACAGCAAGGGAATTCAGAACCTCCACCGCTTCCTTCGGCTTCGCGAGCTTTTCGGAAAGGTGGGCGTAGGGATAGAGGAATATGCGACCGCACTTGACCCTGGCTGCCACCTCACGAATGGCTGCAGCCGCCTCACTGACCTTGGCGGAGTCACCCGGCTCAACTGTCACGAAAACCACAAAAAGTTCTTCCAGCCTCCGGTGGTGGTCCCCTCCCTGCTCGGCAACCGGAGTCGCCCTGGTCGTCCAGTACTCCAGAAGGTCGGCGTGAATCATCAGCAACCTCATGTGCCTCGGAGAGTGCAAAATTAAAAGAGAATAATAATTACCCTGCGGTAGTAATCTTTATATTCTATAAAGAACCCCTAACAGCTATGGCCAACAGGCACAGAGGGCCGTGCCCGGAAACAGGAGTCGACTCAAGAAGGGGTGCAACCCTTGACAGGTTCAAGAACCTTCTCCATGTTTTCAACAGGATTGAAGAAAAAATGAAAGAAAGGGGCATTATAGACCGTGAGGACCTGGGGTATGGTGTAGTTGGAGGGATGGCCGTCCAGATTCACCTGAGGGGATACCAGGAAAAACACAACATAAAGGGGAAGCCGACGGGCAAAAGGCCCTCCAATGACATAGACATATACGTGAGCGAGAGCTTCTTGGAATACCTGCCTGTGGGCCTGAAGGAAGAAAGGGTCCGGGCCACCGAACTGAAACTAACTGAAGAACCATACAGGCTCGCGATAGAGGGCATGAAAAGCGGGACTTCGGCACAGCTCATCAAAGAGCTGAATTCAACAGAGGATATGGAACTCTTCGAAAAACTCGAAGTATATGGCATTCCTGTGAATGTGCTGAAGCTGGAGCACCTCATACCCTTCAAAATATCCAGGTACAACGGGAAAAAAAGACCGCTGGATTGTTACGATGTTATGTCCCTCGCACCGGTTGTGGCAGACAGGCAGAAGGAGAAAAGCTTCTCTTGGAAGGAGTTCAAAAAGAACCTCAAAGAAGAATACACCACAAGGTCCATGGAAAGCCAAAGGCTCTACCAAGAATTCATATCTGAAGTCAAGAAATACCTGCGGAGTTAATGACTAAGTTTCCTGGCCACACACAGGAACGCCGTGTGGGCCAGGGTTTTGCTGCGCGGGCGGAAGGCGTCCGGGTTCGTGCGCCACTCCCACACCGTTGATGTGACAACCCTGTGCTCAGAGAACTTTTTTGTGGAAATCAACCACCGGCGAACCTGGTTAGTTGTGGGCAGGTATGCTGCAAAATAGCCGCCCGGCCGGAGGGCGCGGAAGGCCGACCCGGTGCCATCCCAGGGATTCGGGAGGTCGAAAACCACAAGGTCCAGCCCCTCCTCCTCCAGCTCAAATATGCTCTTGTTCCGCAGGGTCACATTCTCCAGGCCCACCTTCCTGATGTTTTCCAGGGCAAGTCTGTGAAAATCCTCGCGAAGCTCATAGGAATAAACATGCTCAACAAGATGGGCGAGCCAGGCCGTCAGGAAGCCGGAACCGGAGCCACCCTCCGCAACCCTCCAGCCCCCGCCAAGGCCGGTGAGTGAAACAAGCAGACCCACATCCTTGAGATTCACGACCTGCGGCCCCCTTTTGATCCTGGAAAGCCTGTCCAAGAAACCTGCCGGGAACACCGTGGCCCATTCCGGCGGGTTATTCGGATCAACCGTGCCCCTGCTGGTGTTGACCCGTCCCTCGCCCACCCATTTTAGCCTGCCATCCGTGACAACCCGCATGGAAGGTGGATACAAGGAAGTTTTTAAGGATGGAAACAGAAAAATTAATAATTAAGTAACCATATAGTAGTTACATGGTGTATTTCATTCGGTCTGAAGGGGCTGGATGCCTTCCAAGCCGAAGCTCTAGTAGACAAAACTCTCAGGGAGTTTGAAAAGATTTATGGCATCCATGAAAATATAGATGAAAAAATTGTCATAAATTTCGATGATATTTCCATGTTTGGAAACCGCATGACCATCACCACCGGTTGTTTCTACCTCGAGTCGGGCCTTATAGAGATTTTCTGGAAGAACATTATAGAACTCTCAAAGGATGGAAACTACAAGGATATGTTTGTTAATACTTTGCTCCACGAACTCGTCCATTTCAAGCACTACACAAATGTGTTTGGAGAAAACGGCAGAAGGGCAGAAGAAACGATAAAAACCTATGAGGCACTGAACAAAGCGGGGTTCGTAAAACTGGTAAGGGACTGGTGGCACAGGAGAAGGTACCACATCACCAGAACCTGCATAGACTCAAAATACGGAAATTATATTGAATTTGAAAAGTCAGGAATGAAAGACCGTATCGAGGATATTGACGGGATGTTCGTGAGAGCTTTCCTTTATGTAAGGGGCACCAAAAAATATGGAAACACCGAGGAGCTCAATGAAATAAAAACCGTATTTGAGGATTTCCTCTCCAGCTGTGATGAGAAAGCATGCAAAGAAGGAGAAGTGCTCAACACAAAGGATTATTCAAGTCTCATATGGGATGAAATTGCCTCCTGTGATGCGGGGAGTAACAATGAAGAGGGATACGGAACTGTTACCGAAGCAATAGCATACTACACCACAAATGCGTGGATAGGCTACTCGGAAAGGGGGGATACAACCCCAGAAGGAGCTCGAGGACCTGATATCCCACCTGAAAGAGTATGAGTGTTACAAGGACAATGTGGAGGCATTAGAAACCATATTGGAACTGCATAAAAGGGCTGTTAATGTAATGGACTACAAGGACGCGGTAAGGCATATCGCCACCAGAATTGTAAATGCAAAAGACCTGAGCGAACTCAAAGAGATATGCTACTCCACGGCCAGGAGGGTGAGTGGTAATGGGGCTGGTTAATGCCAGCCGAACAAATTTTTTAAAGATATAATCACTCTTAAGTTAATGGTGTATTACATAGGGGAAGCCACCAGGGACGTGGAACCCCTGGTGGACAGCACCCTCAGGGACTTCAAAGAGATTTTCCCGGATACTGACACAGAGGAGCTGAAGGACTACATCATAGTGAACTTTGGGGACACAGAGGTATTTGGCTACCGACATCCTTCCACAGCAGGAGCCTTTTACTTCACCGGGACCCTTGGAGCTGTTGAGCTCTTTCACAAAAACATCAAGGAATATCGCATAGACAGCGCCCCCAACGCACCCTATGAAGAACGGTTCAAATATGTGCTGCTTCATGAACTCGTTCACCTCAAGCACTACTTCAACTTGCTTGACAAAAAACCAGGGAACCCGGCGGAGCTAATTGAAGCATATAAAGCTGCAGAAAAGCTCGGGCTCATAGAAACCATGGACAGCTGGTGGCAGGGAACCAGAATGAGAACCCTCGGCGCAATCTACAGTGACACCCCTGTGGGGTGGAACTGCCGGCTTTCAGACAGACCAGAAAAGGAAAGGGAATACCTGACAAACATGGTGAAAGACAGGGTAAAAATGGCCGACACTCTGGTGGAAAAAATCATCCCGTATTTTTCCAGCCGCTATGAAGAGCATGAAAAGCTAAAACAGGTCAAAAATCTGCTCTCTGAGTTCATGGATGAGTGGGAGAGAAGATTTTTATTCACATTTCACCCCCCAAGACCTACAGAACCTAAGTTCATCAAGGATCCCGAGTGGAAGGACCTGCTCTTTTTTGATCAGGGGATTAGCAAAGAAAAAGACGAAAAATACATGTCCATCGGGGAAGCCGTTGCCCACTATGTGGTGGAAGCCTGGAAGTATGGATTGAAAGAAGGGATTGAAAAACTCAAGCAAAACATCCCGGAGAGATACCACAATGAAAACATCGCTGCACTTGACAGTATATACAGGCTCCACTGGGTCGTCGCGAGCATAGCCGGGGGTGAGCAGAAGGCAGTCAAGTTCATCGCTCCAGAAATTGTAAAGGCAAAACACCTCACGCACTTGGAGCATATCTGCGATTACTACATCAGATGCCCGGAAGAAATAAGGGTTTAATAGGGGCACCTGGAAATATTGTGGTGGAAAGGCAGACGAGTCTGACCTTTGCCCTGGCGGGGCTGGCAATGCTATCCTTGCTCTCCCACGAGTTCTTCTCGGCGCATTTCAACCTGAGAAACCCCTCTCTTTTCCCCCTGGCCTTCCTCTACATCTTCGCCTTCCCCTTGATGCTCATCTACGACGTCTACACCTATCATCACGAAGGTAAGCCAAAAGACCTGTGGAAAATCGGTTTTCTCGGGCTATTCGGCATTCTGGGAGCCCTCCCGCGCCTGGAAGTCAGTTTCTACGGTTTTTTCGGGCTTTTCGCCTTCTTCGGGCTTAAAAAATAGCAAGACTGCCTCTCAAAGCAACTTTTCACACCCACAGTGCTGTCGGGCGGAGCGCTTGCCTCACTTTTGATCAACCTTTTCACAGCGAGGCGAAGCCGAGCGTGGTGAAAAGGTTGAGGGACTGGGCCCCGGTTGGGACGGTCGCGTCCCGAGCTGCGACCCGCTTTCGCTCCTCGACAGCCACGGTTATCGCCGCCCCTACGAGCAGAGATGTCAGATGGGAACCGGGCACTGACAGAGCTCTGGTCGCGTCGGAACCGGGATTGCCCCAAAACATATATTAACTTGTTGTATTTAATCGTAACAGGTGATGCGGATGGAAGAAAGGATCAGAGGTAAGGATATCATGGGCAAGACAGTGGTCAGCAAGGAGGGAAGGAAGTTCGGTATGGTGGGCGATGTCACGTTCGACCCTGGAACGGGAGAACTCTTGAAAATCATACTTGCCAATTCCACTCAATATGCCAAGAACCTTCTGGGGACCGAGCTGAAGGTTCCATTCAGCGCGGTCGTCAGCATAGGGGATTTCGTCATTGTGAGTGAAGAGGACCTCGTTTAGAGGAGCTCCGTTTCGAAGACCTTCCCCATGACTTCTTTTTCTATTCCGATTACGCTCCTGCCAACCTTCACTGAATCTCCAACCTTTGAACCCTCCCCGATAAGGGACTCCGTAACAACAGCATTCTTCCCGACCCTTGCCTCCGGACCTATCACGGTGTCGGAAACGTTGGCACCATCCCCGATAACCGCTCCCGGATAAACAACAGAATTTTTGAGCTTAACGCCCTTCCCCAGCCGAACCCCATATGCCGACACGTATGGCCCCACAAATGAAGCATCCCCGCGAACATCGCGCAGGCTCACAGGTGGATAAATGTTGACTCCGCTCACGTTCTCCTGTGTGAATTCCATCCTGCGGTTCAGGAAATCCCTGTTGGCAGCCACATACTCGGGAACGGAACCGATATGATACCAGAAGACCTTGAACTCATAACCATATACGGGCATCTTCCTCTGAACCAGGTAGGTTATCAGCTCCTGCATGTCCATCCGGTAGGGTATCTTGTCGAAGACCTTGCGGTCCATGACCATTATACCGGCAGAAACTGTGTTGGAAAACACGAGGTCCGGCCTTGGGTTGTGAAGGAACCGCACCACCCTCCCCGTGGGGTCCGTGCTCGCAACGCTGTATCTCCATGGGCTCTGTGTGGAGGTCAACGCCATGGTCACGAGGGGCTTCACCCTCTCATGAAAGCTCACCAGAGGCTCAATCTTGAAGGGGGTGAAAACATCAGAATAGTGGACAACAAAGCTATCATCAACAACACGCTCTATCGCCCGCAAAGCCGAAGCCGAACCCGTGAAGTCGTCCTTCAGCACCTGGACATCATACTTCTTGAACTCCTTCGGAAACGGAGTGACAACTATCACATCATGCCCCTCAAGTTTCTCAAGTATTGACGAGAAGAGCTGATTTCCCGCCAGCTCAAGAAAAGTCTGGGGTTTCTTCGTGACCGGAAAGCTCGGGTCATAACCAGCTGGAATCACTACCTGCATCTAATTATTTTGCACCCCAGGTTTAAAAACAACACTCAAACGAGCTCATCAAGAGCCGCCAGGTAGCTCGGCCTGGTCACCAGATAGCCCACAGCTATTCCTATCCCAGTGGTGACAGCAAAGCCCCTGACTGCCCCCGCCCCTATCCAGGCAAGGGGAAGCATGGCAGCCATCATGGTTCCGAAGGTCGCCATTATGACGAACATCGCCTCCTTGGTTCTCTGCTTTCCACTACCGCCGCGGAGAATTTCATCGGTCATTATTATCTCCTGATCCACTCCCGTCCCTATGGCTATGACCAGACCGGCTATCGCACTCAAATCAAGCTCCCAGTTTATGAAACTTGCAACCCCAAGGGTGATTATCAGCTCGCTCAACGACATGAAGAGAATCGCCCCCACAACATCAGGGTTGCGGTAACGGGCATAAAGCACAGCCGCCACGAGGGCAGCAGCCACGAGCGCGGCTATGGCAGTCGTCCTCAAAAATTCTGAACCGAGGATTGGGGACACCCGCTGGATGCTCTCAATCTCCAGTTTTGTGGGTATGGAACCCGTCATCAGTATGGCAGTCATGCGGTTCAGCCTTTTCACAGCCTCATCTCTTGTCTCGGCCCCGCCAGTGACCTGTGCATTTGGCACCTCCCGGCCCCTCAGGTCAGAGGATATCTGCAGGCTGTCAATGGGCTGACCGTCTATGAAGAGATCAAGGGTCTTGTCAAGATAGCCGGAACCGGTGGGGAAAAGGGCCTCCGTCGCCTTTGCGAACTTCCTGGCAGCCTCTGGGGAAAGCATGACCGGGATGCTGTAACTGTAAAAATTCCCCTTCTTCTGGAGCCGAATCCCCGCCTTATCAACCCTAACATCATCACCCGTGAAAATGGTCACATTGTTTATCTTCCCCTCAAAAAATCCCTCACTTGCCAGAAGGGATTGCACATCCTCCTCGCTCAACCCTGCAGCTTCCACAACCACCAGGGAGCTCTGCAGGTCACTGGCTCCCCTGACACGTATATCACGCAGACCGTAAACGTTCAGCCGGTTCTGTAGCACGGACGTCACATCCTCAAGGGAAACGGACTGGTTGGTCGGGCGGAGTATTATCCTCGATCCTCCCTGAATGTCAAACCCCCAGTGGAGATTGAGACCGGCCCAGGGCCTCAGCTGATAGACAGATAGGGCAATCACAATCAACAGGAACATCACCCTCCACTTCCTCAGCAACCTGTCCACATTCATTTTCTCCCCTCCGTGTACCACAGCACCATGCTGAGGCTCTGGAACCATGTGTTGATTATGTCAAAGAAGGAACCGAGCAACAGGACAATCACCATCTCTTTTATCAGGGGCGAAGCAGATATGAAATAAAGGGCTGAAAGACTGGCGAATATTGACATGCTCATCGTCATGGCTGTTTTCATCGCCCCAACAGCCCTCCTCTTCGGGTCCCCCTCAATCTCTTTGAGTATCTTCGTGTCAAAAAGCACCTCACTGTCAACGCTCCACCCCATAAGCATCAGCAGGGCACCTATGGTATGCGGAGCAAGCTTCACCCCGAGGAGAGTCATATACGCGGCCGCCTCAAAGACATTCAGGAAACCGGAAAGAATCACCGTAAAAGCAACTATGGGCTGCCGGAATATCAGGGCAAGAATAACACCCATCAACAAAAATGCCCACACCACCGAACGGGTGGCACCCCTCATAAAGCTCTCGCCCATCGCCGGGCCGACGGACTTCATGTCGTATTCCTTCCCGGGAAAGCTGGAATTGACAAGAAGAGCCACCTCCTGGGGTGAAAACCCCGGACCCGCCTCAATGGACACCGCAATCAACTCCCCTGTCTCATATGAATGAATTTCCCTGAAACTGAAACCCCTCGACTCGAACCTTTCCTTCACCCCCTCCGGAACCACAGAGGTGTAAACAGAAACAACGGTTCCACCGCTCAGGTCAATATCCTTGGGAAAGAACTCCCCGGCAGCCTGCCAGTTGTTGTAGAATATGAACGCCGCCGAGAGGAAAACAATGGCGGGAATCAGAATCAGGGCGCGGTAATTCTTTGAATACCATGCGTAGAACCTCTCGTAGAGCACAAGCCAACCTCCCGCGGTTATTTAAAATGAGTTCTTTACTACTGGTAAGTTGTTAGTATAAGATATTTACGGAGGCACCGGGTATTTTCATGGCTCACCCACTGGTAGTGCTGTTGCTGGTGGTCCTCGGGTTCTTTCTGGGAAATATACTCGTAGGACTGGCAAAGAAGGCAGAGGAAACAGAACTCGGTGAGGGGCCATTTGATAATTTATACGCCCTGCTGGTTGGTTCTTTCTACTTCTCCACCTTGTTCTCGATTCCTCTCTCCGGAAACATCCCCCTCTTCGTGCTCACAGCCGCAATATTGCTCTACACGCTTTACGGTCGCTTCGCGGCAGAAAAACTGAAGCCGCTGAAGCCCGAAGACAGGGTGGTAACAAAGTGGTTCTCGGGATATCCTTGAAAAAAGTAGCTGCTCGGATAAGCCAGCTCGAAAACCCCGTTGTGGTGTGTCACCTGGACGCAGATGGGCTCACGAGCGGAGGCATAATCTACAAGAGCCTGAAGCTTCTGGGAAAGGATCCCAAGATTATCCCCCTCAGGCAGCTCGACAGAACCACCTATGATGAGGTTCCCTGGGATGCGGAGCTCATATTCGTTGACATGGGCTCCGGGCAGATAGAATGGACTGAAAACCACGTGATAATAGACCATCACCAGCCCATCCGGGAAACAGCCTGGCAGCTTAATGCCCACTATCTCGGCATGGACGGCTCAAGGGACATAAGTGCCTCGGGACTCGCCTACCTCGTTTCGAGGGAGCTCATTGGACAGAGTGAGCTTGCCGGACCCGCCGTTGTGGGCATGATGGGAGACCGAATAAGGACACCCCTCTCAGGGCATGCAAGGGCCCCCCTGGAAACCCCCTGGGTGAAGGCTGAAAAGGGTCTCACCTACTTCGGCAGGGAAACCCGCCCCCTCCCGGTTATGCTCCAGTATGCCAGCGATCCCTTCATTCCAGGAATAAGCGGTGAACTCAGTGAGTGCTACAGATTTGTGAAGGAACTCGGGCTCGACGAGACAAAGACATACCACCAGCTCAGCAGGAAGGAAAGGACCCTTCTAAATGATGCCCTCATAAAACATGCCTCCAGGGAAGGTGTCATGGTTCACAGAATGCTCGGGGAGTATTATGTGCTCCCCCAGATGCCGGAGGGAACGGAAATGAGGGACGCCTCGGAATTCTCCACACTGCTCAACGCCTGTGGAAGGCATGAGCGCCCGGACATCGGACTGGGACTCGTAACAGGCGAGGACGTGTATGATGAAGCAAAGAAACTCCTCCGGATACACCGCAGGATGCTGAGCAGGGGAATAGAGGAGCTCTATGTGAAGGGGACTGAAAACTACAGGAATTTCCAGCTGTTCCGGGGAGACACAGTCAAACCAACAATAGTCGGGATTGTTGCGGGCATAGCCATATCCTCGCGCATAGTGGACCACCGCAAGCCAATAGTGGCTGTGAGCAGGGAGGAGGAGGGGTGGAAGGTCAGCGGCAGGGCAACCCTGGAACTGGTGGAGAGAGGTGTAAATGTGGGAAAGGCGATGCAAGAGGCCTCGGAGGGGCTTGGCGAGGGCGGTGGCCATGACATAGCTGCCGGAGCGTTTGTTCCGGGGGGAGAACTGCAAAAATTCTTAAACCGGCTTGACGCCTCCTTCGGGAGGCAGTTAAAATGACGGGATACGAGGCTTTTATTGACTATGTGAAAAAATGGAAGCCCACAATAGATGCAGCAATAATGGGCAGCTTTGAGCCCTGGAGAAAGGATGGACTCCTGGAGCTCCACGAGTGGGCAAAGTCATACTTCCTTGCTGGAGGGAAGAGACTCCGACCGGCACTTGTGCTGCTGGGAGCCAAAGAAGCGGGTGGCAATGAGGAGGACGTGGTGAAGCTGGCAGCGGCTGTGGAAATACTCCACAACTTCACCCTGATACATGATGATATAATGGACAAATCGGACTACCGACGTGGAAAACCGACACTCTACAAGGTGGCGGGAATCGACCTGGCAATAAATGTGGGTGATGCCCTCTTCTCCAAGGCCTTCAGTCTGGCCGCAGACTATGGAGGAGCTGTCGCCAAAAAATTCGCCGACACAACCACCATAATCGTCGAAGGTCAGGACATGGATGTCCGGTGGTCCCACAAGCACGGGTGGCTTCCCTCGGAAGACGAATATGTTGAAATGGTGCGCCGAAAGACCAGTGTGCTTCTGGGCTCTTCACTCGAGCTCGGTTTCATGGCCGTCACGGGGAAGGAAAACCCGGCTCTGAACAGGTATGGTGAGGCACTCGGTGTAGCTTTCCAGATTATAGACGACATTCTGGGGATATTCGGCGACCCGAAGAAAATGGGTAAGGACGCCGACAAGGACATACAGGAGGGGAAAAGGAGCCTGCCAATCCTGTGGGCAATAAAGAAGCACTCCGAAGGGAAGAAGATGCTGCAGGTGCTGGACAAAGACACCAAGACACCGGAGGACATTGAATGGGTAAAACGGGTCGTTAGGGAAAGTGGGGCTGTGGAGTATTGCATGAAGCGTGCGAGGGAATGGGTGGACAAAGCCAGCTACCCGTTCAAAGACAAAGAGGTTGAGAAATACCTCGAGGGGTTCAAAATGTTCATCATTGAAAGGGAATTCTGACCCTCAATTTTTTTAATTTTGGAGTTGATACTTCTCCATGGACAGGGATTCAAAATACAAGGACATGAAATATTCCCTCGAGGAACTGGGGCTCGAGGTTGTTTCCATAGAGAAAATTGACAACGGAACCTACAGACAACCTCCGATTACCGTAACAGTCAGATGCGACAACCATGACCTGGCAGGCAGGTACACCCCGGACGGTAGAAGCACCGGGGACATTATGGACGAGTATGGTATAACTACTCTGCGAGTCGAAAAACAATCATCCCAGTAGAGACTTCTTGATTTCAACCCTTTTATCGCATACGTTGACAAGGCTCCAGTTAACAGAAGAAGGATGATAAAAAATACACACCTCGATACCCTCATCCTTAATTGCTTCAACAACAGGGATAAAATCGGAATCACCAGTCACAAATGCAACCTTATGGATTTTTCCTTTCAAGCTCAGTTTCAGAGCATCAATAGCAAGTTTAACATCAACGCCTTTCTGTTCAAATTTGACATTTCCTTCCTCATCATAATACCTGCGGACTCTCCCAAGACGTACCTCCATCCTGTCAACACCGTCCAAAAACTGTAAAAAGCGATCAAAAGCACTTTTTCTCCGCCTTTCATCCTCAGTTGGGGGTTTACTCTGAAAAGGCTTAGCGTGGTAATAATATGTCCTGAACAGTACCCCACCACATTCCCTAGCAATATTCTCCCCCAACCTCCTGTAGTTCACTCTGAATGGCCTGGACCGACTGCCAAACGAGGTTTTGCATAAATGGTTTAAGTAGCCTCCGTCCACAAACACCGCCACTTTGTCTTCCACGACAAAAAGACAACAAAATGATTATATTTTTTGCCCCAAAAGTGCCACAAAAGTTTTATAATAATTGGAACACCTTACTAATGTTATGCCCCCTGGTGTTCCTGCGGGGACACCAGGTTGTAATACCTTCTCAATTTCTTAATCATTATGGAGAATGGGTGCCGGTGGTAGGCCCCCTTCTGTTTCCCCATCAGGGTTAGCGGCATCCATCTAAGCGGCACGTAGCCTTGCACCCAGCCGGGCGGAGACCGTTTCATCCCTCGTGCCTTCGTCCTTCGCTTTCGCACATCCGTCCAGCACTCGGGTATCGTTTCTGTTTCCCCGCCAGGGGCTCTCGCCCCTCCGGCCTTTGCGGGTGGGGGGACCTTCCTCGCTCCCCTTTCGGGCTCGGCTGCCGCCCCACCGGCTCCCAGAACTACTTCCGTTTCTTCTTCTTTTTATATTTTCGCCTGCCAAACTTCACTCCAAACTTTATCTTTGTGACCCCAACAGACCACGTCCACAGGAAGAGTATCAGAGCCACAGACAAATACTGGAAAGCGGGATGGTAATAATTGAACCCCCCGCTAAAAAGGACAAGGAAGTCAAGGCGGATGAGGTTGTAGAGGAGAATGACAATCATACTGAACAGAGCCTTCCAGTAATCCTTCTTTTTTGGCCATGAAAGAAAAAGGGCAAGGAACACCGCCAGCTCTTTCCACGCGGTGCAGTCAGTAACTATCTGCAGCTTGAAATCCCCCCTGCTGAGAAAGACCCCGTCCATAGCAGAAACTATAAGCTTCGAACCGGTGGTGTATGAAACAAGGGTCGCCGTGAAAAGCTTGAGGAAATCGAAGCTTGGAGAGAGCGACCACAGGCCGTAAAAGAGGAGCCCAAAAGCAAGAAGCCGGAGCGTGAACTCGAGCTTGAGGCGGTATTTCTTCGGGAGTTTCATTTTCGAAACCTCTTCTTGTATTCCTCCATCATCCTGATTATGCGCTGCCTTATATCCTCTTTCACTGGCGCTTCCGCCTTCTTCAACCTTTTCAGTTCCGCCTCAATCCTTCCTATGCGGGCGTGGGCCTCCAGCAGCTCCAGTTCGAGGCGCTCACGGGCCGCCCTCTCCTCCTCAGCACCCACGGGAATTGGCTTCAGGACCGTCCTCTTCTCCCCCTTCAGCCTCTTGACCTCTCTCTCCCTCTCCGCGAGAAGATGCTCCGCAACCTCCAGCTTCCTTTCGAGGTCCCTGACCCTGGACTCGAGAGCAAAATCCCTCTTCCTTCTCGGTGGGGGAGAGCCCTCCGGGAGCTTCAGAGCACCGGAAAGATTCGCCAGCTCCTCCTTCACCAGTTTCAGGAATATCTCCCTCTCCCTGTCAAACAGCTTCTTTATCAGCTTCCCGTAGTGCTTGTATGCATTGAGTGCTGCAGCCAGCGCATCCCTTTCGTGGCTATTCCCGGGGTGGTATCCCCGAACAAGAGCAGATTTCTCACGAACCGTCAGGTCTTTCTTGGGAAAAAACGCCACGGCACCGAATGCCGAGGCAAGGCGACGGACAGATTCAGAATCATGCCTGTCGGACGCCACAATTGAAGGCTTAAAACCCCTGAGGAGCTTCACAGCCTCCATGAGTCCTCCTTTGAAGCTCTTTACAAGCACCGGGTTCTTCCTGAAATCCAGAACCGCCAGAGCCGAAGTGGTTCCCGGGTCGAAGCCCACTATCACTGAAATAACGGAGATAGCCTTTTAAGTATATAGCGGAGAATAATCCGTGAGGATAGGAACTTGCGGTTGGAGTTATCTGCCAAAAAAGTACGTCAGCCCGGGGGAGAGCAGGCTGGTAGCGTACGCCAAAATTTTCAATGTGGCGGAAATAAATTCGACATTTTACCGGCTGCCAAAGACCAGCACCGCCCGTGCGTGGAGGAAGGAAGTTGATGAGGTCAACCCTGACTTTGAGTTCACCGTGAAGGTTCCGAAGCTCATCACCCACGTGAGTAACTTCTCGGACACAAAGACCTGGGAAAAAATCAAGGCGATAGGGGAAGCCCTGGACGCCAAAGTCATGGTCTTTCAGACACCCAAGAGCTTTGGGGAAACACAGGACAACATCAAAAGGATGAAGGAATTTTTCAAGACCGCCAAGGGCTTCAAGTTCGCCCTTGAACCAAGGGGATGGAGCCGGGAAACAATAGAAAAACTCTTCCCCAAGCTCGGGCTGATCCACATAGTTGACCCGTTCAAGGAAAACCCCGTGAAACAAAAGTTCAATTACTACCGCCTCCACGGCAGGGGTAACATAATGTACCGCTACAGGTTTAAGGACGAGGACCTCCAGTTCCTCAAGAAAAGGCTCGTGCGGGGGGATTATCTGCTCTTCAACAACATTTTCATGTATGACGACGCAATGAGGATGATGGAGCTGGTCAAGTGATATTCCTCAAGATTGGTGGATCGGTCATAACCCACAAGAGCAGGCCCTTCACTGTGAACTGGACCGGGATAAACACGGCAGTCCAGGGAATAAAAGAAATAGAGGGACCACTCCTTGTCGGGCATGGAGGCGGGAGCTTCGGGCACTTCGTGGCCAGGGAATATGAGGGCATGCCGCAGGCATTTACAAAAATCCGCGAGGCAATGGCCAAGCTGAACCAGATATTTGTTTCAAGCCTTGTGGCGAAGGGTGTGCCGGCCGTGGGCTTCACACCCAGCAACTTCATGATTGCCAAGGGGGGAAAGGTAAAGCTCTTCCACGAGCCTTTGCTGGAAGCCTCGAAGGAGCATGTGCCGGTTGTCCACGGTGACGCCATTCTGGACCGCGAGAGGGGCTATGTGATATTTTCAACTGAACGGGTGTTCCTCGAGCTGGCCAAGTTCATCAAGCCGCGGAGGGTCTTGCTGGCCAGTGATGGACCTGTGATGTCGGATGGGGAGCCCGTGAAGGAAGTGGCAGACTGGAACTTCCGGGATGTGCTGGAAGGGTTGACACCTCCAAAGCATACGGATGTGACGGGAGGAATGCGCGGGAAGCTGCTTGAAGCCGCCAGAATCTCGGCAAAACATGGTGCAGAGGTCTACATATTCGACGGTTCTGTTCCCGGAGCCATAAAGCGTGCCTGGAAATTCGGCGAGGGAACACGCGTGAGAGTAACAAGAGTACCCTCACTGTAAAACAACCTCTGAGCCGATGGCCTGACCGGGCATGCCCTTCTCGAACCGCACCCTGATGGCACCTTTGTTCCCGTGGGTCCCGGTGACCTTTCCCGCAATCTCCTTGCCCGTCGGGGTCTTCCACACCACCTTCCTACCCACAAGCTCCTCTGCCTGCCCCCGAGTAGCAACGCCCTCAACCTTAACAATCATCTGATATGGATTCTGGGTATGCCTCCCCTGCCGGTAATTGACTATTCTTCCTTTCATGCCCCTTGTTCCCAGGGAACCATTAAAAAACTTACATTTCAGCCACCCGGCGCTTCACATCATCAGCTATGTCCTCATCCAGAATCACCGTGGCTTTTTTCACATTCTTCAGGAGGTCCGAAAGCTCCTCCACAAGGACCTTGTTCGCCTCATTCACAAGAGCGAGAACATCCCTCTGGTCGCCGGGGATGAGGTTCACCACAAATGCCACTGCACGGAGGAAGAGCTTGCGGAAGAAGACCCTCCAGGGACACCAGAAAAAAAGCGCATCAAATGCGACATAGAAATGGCGCGGGTAGCCGGAACCGGAAAGAAACCACAGTCTGGCCTCCTGGAAAATCCTTTGGGCATCCTCCCCAAGGTTCAGCCTCTTCCCCGCCTTTGCCAGCACCCTGTCAATATCAGGTTCTATTAACTTCACAGGCTTCTTGAAATTCCTACAAAGAAGGACAACCCGGACCCAGGGAATCTGCTCCGGGCGCTCGTATCCCGTCCTCTTCGAGACCTCCTCGAGAAAGGCTTCCTCAGGGAGGAGACCATCGAGGAACTCCTCCACAAATGGCTGGTATTTTATTGGTGCCTGAATGAAGAGCTTCCCCTTCACTTTCTCAATCCCACGGATGTCCGGACGGACCCTGCTGAACGGGACAAGCTCCACGAAATACTCAAAGAAGCCACAATTTAAGAGGTGATTACAACTCCAGGGTATTAC
>CAYVAH010000003.1:49573-53888 GCA_964449215.1 Candidatus Undinarchaeota archaeon
CGAAATACTCAAAGAAGCCACAATTTAAGAGGTGATTACAACTCCAGGGTATTACTGCGGGACCTGGCAGCACTGTTGCCATTCTCCTGGAGGTAACGGACACACCTATCCAGCCCCTCCCCGAGCGACCTGCGGGCCGCCGGGTGGAGGAATATATCGGAGACTGTGACTATTGAATAAACGGTGTCCTCAGATTCTTGCCTGTCGACCAACACGAAGGTTGCCACGTATTCCAGGGGCCCAACCTCGAGCTCCCTCCCAAAATCCTCCAGGCGCTTCTTGCATTCCTTTACAGAGGTCCCCTCCGTATAAACATCATCGACCACCAGCACCCTGTCAGTGGGCTGAGGCTCCGCGCCATAGAACCAGCTCTCCCCCTTACTCTCACCGTGCCCCTTGGGAAGCTTCCTCAAGTAGGTTATGTTTTTTGGCTTGCCGTAACGCTCGAAAATCCTGGATCCGATAGCAAGGGAAAGCAGTTTACCCTTTTCCGGAGGGCCAACTATCAGGTCAAAATTCCCACAACCAATCTTCCTTTCTATCGCGGAAACACAGAAATCAGAAAGTTTTGAAAGAGTTTCGGTATTCCCCATGAGTTCCCCAAAATCCAGGAAGTATGGGGAAATCCTCCCACTCTTCAATTTGTACGGACCGTCTGTTTTTATCACCCCCTTGTCAAACAAAAATTCTATGAATTCTGACTCGTAGGCTTCCATGGAAAAGGGGTGTTACCAGATTTTTTAACAATTCCGCAGTGGCTACCAGAACCAATATTAATCCTCACAGAAAATAGCGGTGTGGGATTCCCTGAAAAATATGCCCCCAAAACAACCTCGGAGATAGTGGGACAGGAAAAGGCCCTGAGGGAGGTCAGGAAATGGCTGGATAACCCCGGAAAGGGGTTGCTCGTTCATGGCCCCCCTGGAGTGGGAAAGACAGCCACCGCCTATGCTCTCGCCAGGGAACTTGACCTGGAGCTTGTGGAAATGAACGCCAGTGACTTCCGCAGGGAGGAAGATGTCAGACGGCGACTGCTGAATGCGGCCACACAAAGGAGCCTCTGGGGCAAGAAAAAGCTCATACTCGTGGATGAGGTCGATGGACTGGCAGGGAGGGAGGACTCCGGAGCCATCAGAGCAATAGCTGAGCTCATAAGACGGAGCGCCTTTCCGGTCTACCTGACATGCAACGATAACTGGGCGAAGCCCATACGCGAGCTGAAGGGGCTCGTGAAGGAGGTCAGGTTTGGCAAGCCGAGGACCAGCGAGGTCCTGAAACTCCTGCAAAAAGTCGCGGAAGCGGAGGGAATCGAGGTGGAACGTGGGGTTCTCCTGCAAATAGCGGGCTCCCGTGACTTCCGGAGCGCCCTCTCCGACCTGGAATCACTCTCAGCAGGCAGGAATGACCTTGTGGAGCTCGATCTCAAAGCCCTCGGGGACAGAGACAGGGAAAAAACCATCTTTGACACATTGCGGGATATCTTCAAGGCAAAAGAAGCCTGGCAGGCCCGGCTGGCCATGGAAGGGCTGGACAAGCCCGTGGACGAGGTCATGCTCTGGCTGGACGAAAACATTCCCGCCGAATATCAGGGGGAAGACCTGGCACGTGCCTATGATGCCCTGAGCAAAGCGGATGTATTCCGTGGAAGAATAGTCCGCAGACAGGACTGGAAACTGCTGAAATATGTCATCGATCTGACCACCATTGGCGTTGCCATGGCAAAGAGCAAGGTGAACCACGGATTCACCTCCTACCGCCCACCAAAATACCTGCTGCTGATGGGGCGGAGCCGAGCCATGCGGGCGGCAAGAAAGAGCCTGCTGGGGAAGATCGGGAAACTAACGCATTCCTCAACAAGAACAGCCGCCGCCTACATACCTGTGATAAAGGCCATGGCAGAAAATGGAAGCCTGCCATTCGAGCTTGATGAAGGGGAACTAAAGCTCCTCAATTAGTTCCCTGAGCCTCTCCAGAAGGTCGAATCCCCTGTCCCTGAAATAGCTGAATGGGAGGTCGCCGAATTCCCTGTCTATGCGTCTGTGAGGCTCCCCTGACTTCATCACATTAAGATTGTGCTCGCTGATCGCCCGGGTGATATGTGCTGCGAGCTGCTCTGCTTTTTCCTGCCCAAGCTTCTTTTCAGGGTCAAGCCTGTCCACCAGCATAACAGCATCGCCTATGTAGCCCAGGAATTTCATAGGTGTTCCCAAATACCTGGAAAGCTCCTCGCGGACCCTCGATTCCCTACCACGGTAGGAAACCTCCATGGAAAACCTGGGCCTGAAAAACTATATTGGTTGTGGTTAGAGAGTGTCTATACAAGCTTGAATGACCCTGTGATAGAAGAATCCCTTCTCCTCAAAATACTCGGCAGGTTGCTTCCAAAAATCTCCCTCAATCCTCTGATCGGGGTTTTCGCGATTATGCATCAGAATGTTATGCCTCAGATTGGCTGCCCAGTCCACGGCTTCCCAGTATCCCAGCCTTTTTTCCGGGTCGAGCTTGTCAATAACATAAAGATAGTCTCCCAGGGGAACAAGTGCTTCCCAAGGGAATGTGGCTGCTTCCGGCATGTGCTCGAAAAAGCAACCAGATTTATAAATGTATTAACTCTGCTACCCTGCCCGCCAACCTCTCCGTGTCGGGGTCGTGGTCCAGATACACCACGTTATAGTCCTCAACCAGCCAGCGGGGCAGGTCATAGTAGGTCTTGGCAACCTTCTTGAGGAAGCCCTCCCTCTCAAAGGCGTCCTTCATTCCCGCCCGGATGCGACTGCGTCTTATGAGCTCTTCAACGGGCACCTTTACAATTACGGTCAGGTCAGGAACGGTGCCGTTGAACCTGTTCAGCTCCTTCAACCACTCCACATCCACACCGAGAACCAGCCCTTGATACACAAAATAGCTCACCACACCTCGTTCGAGCACGACCACGTCCGCCTCCACCCCTTTTGTCGAAAGGTAGTGGTGCAGGTGGTCCGCCGCATAGACAAGAGCATAAACACGCGGATCCACCCTGTCTTTGCTGTTCCGCAAGAGTTCCGTAAATATCCCGGTGACCAGCCGGCTGGGGAGTTCCATTCTCTCAACCCGCAATCCCTTCCCGCGCAACTTCGAAACCAAGGCGGTGGCCAGAGTGGTCTTGCCAGAAAAATCCGGACCCTCGAGAGAAATGAGCTTCACACAACAAACTGTGGAGGAGAAATAAAAACCTGTCGAACGTTTATTCAAGATATATCTTTCCCAAAAGCTCATCAAATGTGAGGGGCGCATCAAATTCCTGAAAACCATATCTGAAGAAAGCAACCTGTTCAGAGCTCATCTTGTACCTCTTTGAAAACTCCCGAGCAATGATCACAGAAGCGACACATTCCTCCCCCAACTCCCTCCTGTAATTCATCACCTGCTTAAAATCTTTGTTTTGGGCTCTCCCCAACTTAACTTCAACCACAATACATTTGCTTTCACCGATGGGAGTTTTCTGTTTTATTAAAAGGTCAACATGACCTTCGTCAAGGGCCTTTTCACTCAACACTTCTAATTCCTCTTCCTGCATATCCACAATAGAAAGATCCTCCAACAACTTCTTGAGATTTTTGGCATTGGACAAATGCTGCCGCAACAAAGACTGAAGTATTTTTTCATTCATTTTGTATATGAATGGGGGGTTGTGCATATTACGGCTTGTTGAAAATTTTGGCAGAAATCTCTCTCCATCCCCCTTATGCTTTGAAGAGCGCCTTGCGGTTTTTTCCCCGAGCTGGGAGACAGTCTGCAAAGTAGTCTGATCCGCCTGAAAGTGCGTCTTTCGATAACCTCCACGGAGGAGAAGGTTCTCAGCAACATATGAGAACTCCCGCCTAATCAGAGGCTCTTCTATGTTTCTCATAGGCTCCAGAAAAAGACGGAACGGAAAACTGTAGGTTCTCCCCGACGTAAATTTGATAGGTTCCCACAGGCTATCCAACGGCTCTCTCACGCCAAACTTTTCACCAACACGATAAAGGTCATATATCTTAGCACCATACAAGAAGGACGCAAAATCTCCTTTCTGAATGTCACAAAATGCCCACGCCCCATTAATGCTGTTGGTGAACCCTGCAATTGAATATTCTCTGCAAATATTGAGATTTTTTCTAGTGGACACGGCAATCAAAAAGTAATTTACCACTAAAGACCACTTTTCGGGAGCATATAAAATTTACCGAAACACAAGAACAAAAAATGAGCAGCTAAAGCTTCTCGAACGGTTACACGCTCATCTTCCTCTCCATCACAGCCAACAAAAGCCTTTCTTTGAATTCTTCGCGGCTCA
>CAYVAH010000004.1:0-46772 GCA_964449215.1 Candidatus Undinarchaeota archaeon
CCTGAAATACCAGGACACAAGTTACAACATCTACGTTGCTGCCAACGGGGACGACTACAACATCTCGTTGAAGGACGGTACCTTCGACGTGATAACCATAACGCCCCACGATGCTGCAACCGGTTTTGACCATCTTGGATCCAAGGACAACGATGCTGAAGCTGATGAGCTTAAGATTGGTACTGAGAGTGTGGGAACGGCCAAGACGGACATCTTGACGCACTACGGAACAATCATTGGAAACCCGAACAGCAACGGCGACAGCGACAAGGTTGTCTTGGAGGTTCCGGATGAGCAGGTCAAGGTCTATGTGTACCTTGGTGCACCTGGAATGACCACGACGACCGGCGAAGTGTCCTACACATACAGCGGCTTGAACGCTGAAGTCGCGGTGCTCGACAGCGAGGCCGACACGAGCGGGTCAACCCCGTTGGTGATAGTTGGTGGTCCGTACGCCAACGCCCTTGCGGCCAGCCTGATCGGGAGTGACGACGCGACGATAAAGGACTACTTCGGCTACGACGAAACCACCGGTGCAGGAAAGGGTATCGTGAAGCTTTACGACGCTTCAGCCACACCCTGGAATGTGGAAGCCATGGTGGTCGCCGGTTGGGCTGCCAAGGACACTAGGGCTGCTGCCTACATACTCGGTCAGTACTTGACCGGTGTGAAGGACCTGAGCGCTCTGGATGGTAAGAGCAGCATAACCGTGACTGCTATGAGTGCGACCAGCATAAGCAGCGAAGAGATTGCGTAAAAACGCACCTTCTTTTTTCTTTTATTTTCAAATTCTGGCTTTCTTGTCTCCGTGTGATACGAAGCAATTCATGTCCCACCAGATATACCTGGCAAATGGCGCATGTTCTTCGTTTCCCAGTGCCTTTATCAGATTCTTCCTGAACTGTCCCACTGTTTTTTCGTGGGCATTCTCAACATTATTCCCTTTTATTAAGGACTCCACGAACCGTATTGATGGACCGAGAAACAGCTCTGCTGTTGCATCCGATAGGGGTCTGGTGAGTCTCGACGGGTCAAAAACGAACACAAAGTCCTCAGAATATCCTGTAAAGCTAAGGGCTCCATTTTTCACAGCGTTCGGGCCTAGTTCTTTCGCGGACTTGCAGGATATTGCATAAACTATTTTTGAGTGCAGTATCTTTTCATTTTTTCCTGCTGTTATGAGCGGTTTGTCGTTATGTCCCCTTACTGTTCTACTGTCTCCATGCCCATTGAGAACTATGAGATTTGGGGAGAATTCCTTTATCATTCCCTCAAGCTCTTCTCTTGTCGCGCGTTCTCTGGGGAGGTCAATTACCCTAATCCTCCGGCTTTTGGCGATTTTGAGGGTACCTTCACTCCATTTCGACAGGTAATATGTTGTGTCATCATGTTCAGGCCTTGTTACAAGGTATGTTGCCATAGGGTACCCCCTTTCTTCAGCGCTCTCAGAAACTCCAGCTCTATTTCAACAATCTTCTTCCCTATCTTGTCTCCACCTTTGACATGTTTTATCAGCTCATCCCTGCTGAAGCTCCCGTGTCCCCCGATTGACATTTTTTTGTCCGGGGGTAGTGCTTTCAGCCTGACAATGACGAGCTCCTTGAGTTCATTGGGTACCTCACTCATATTATCCCCAACTTTTCGAGTTTTTTTAAGATTTCTTCTCCCTTTGTTGTTTCATTATAAACCTCAACGTATGCGGCGTTCCAGGTTAGGGGCTTTCCATCCAGAACCACTATTATTTCCTTTCGCAGGTTGAGTGGGAGGTCGGAATATATCTTGATGAATCTCTCCTTTAGTCCCACATAGGTATTTGTCAGATAGCTATAAATGTGTTTTCTAAAGCAAAACTTTTAAACGCCTGCTTCGTGGGTGAGCTATGGGTCTGAGACCTGCCAAGTGCTACCGGGATGTAAAGGGGAAGCCATACACGCGGAAGGCCATCCGTGTGATGAAAAAGGCCTTCATCAGGGGTATCCCCGGGCCGAAAATACGCATTTTTGACATGGGAAACAAGAGCAAGAGGGAGTGGAAGCTCGGTGCGGACCTGGTTGCGAAGGACAGAGTGCAGGTCAGGCATAACCAGCTGGAGTCCGTCCGTATGGCGGTTTTCCGCCACCTGAACAAGTATGTTGGACGGCAGAACTTCTTTTTCCGCATCCGTGCATACCCGCACCACGTCCTGCGGGAAAACCCGATGGCTACCGGTGCCGGGGCGGACAGGTTCCAGCAGGGTATGAGGCACGCCTTTGGGAAGCCGATAGGGACCGCGGCCAGGCTGAGGCCCGGTAAGGTTCTCCTTTCGGTCTATGTGGATGACCGGAGGTATCTGGGGGCCATTAAGGAGGCTTTCCGCATAGCGAGGAACAAGCTCAGCGGCGGGTATTCCATCCAGCTCCGTGAGGATGTCGGGAGGGTCTGAAAGCTTATTTATCTGCCCTGCACCCCCTTTATGTGTTTGGCTTTCTGTCACGGCTGTTTGGGAAGGAAGAGGTTCCCCGGAGCTCCGAGGAAAAGCTGGATGCCATATTCAGCATGGTCCGGGAAATAAGGGACGAGCTGAAGCCGATGGGGCCCACGGGGGAAAGAATGAGCAGGCTCGAGCTTATAGTGTCCGCAGTTTCGAAGATGAACCCTCAGGAGAGAGAGGCACTCATGCAGGAGCTTGAGTCGCTTGAGGTGGATGACCAGATACTCTCATGCATAGAAAAGCCCAAGACCATCGAGGAGATTGCCCGGACAATAAACAGGAGTTATGGCTACACGGCCAATCGTCTCCGGAGCCTTCTGAAGCAGGGCAGGACCATGCGGAAGCGTGATGCCGTCACGCGGAAGTATGTTTATGTCCGGCTCTGAACAGGCCGGGCAGGTCAGTGTCCACCCGGATTTTCTGGAAATAATCCGCCTTTTCCGGTGGCACCCTTAAGTCCGAAAGGGATCCGGCATATGCTATCATTGTGCCGTTGTCCCCTGCGAACTCTTCCGGGACCACCCTGAATCTTGCTCCCCGTTCGGCACACATTTTCTTGAACATCCCCACAAGCCGTTTGTTCCGTGCCACCCCACCCACCAGCAGGGTTTCGTCTTTCCCGGTGTGCGCCAGGGCCCTTTCAGTGACTTCCACCAGCATTGCAAAGGCATGCTCCTGAAAGCTGAACGCCACATCCTCCGGGCGATGGCCCTCGAGGAGTCGGATTGCATGGGTCGTCAGCCCGGAGAAACTCAGGTCCATCCCCTTCACAACGTATGGCATTTCCAGGAACTTACCCTTTCTGGCGAGTTTTTCTATCTCAGGCCCCCCGGGGTGGCCCACTCCGAGTTTCCTGGCGAGCTTGTCGAGGGCGTTTCCAAGGGCTATGTCCAGGGTCTCACCAAGGATTCTCCAGCCACCACAGTGTGTGATTATCTGCGTATTTCCCCCACTCACATAGACTATCACCGGGTCCTTGAGTCCGGTGGTTTTCAGCCCTATTTCCAGGTGGGCGACGGCGTGGTTTACCGGTATGAGGGGAACCCCAAGCTTCAGGGCCAGGAATCTGGCGACCACCGTTCCCACCCTCAGGCAGGGGCCAAGTCCTGGGCCGCAGGAGTACGCCACGGCATCCGGTACACCGACCAGTGCTTTCTTTACGACCCTCCCTGCAACCCGGGCGTGGTGGTCTGCCGCCTTTCTCGGGTGTATTCCCCCTTCTTCCGGCTCATACATTTCCACCACGTTACTCTTCAGCTCCCCGCCCTCCACAAAACCGGCGCCGAAGCTGTGAGCTGTGCTTTCTATCCCCAGGACCCTCATGGAGTCCTTTGGTAAAGCTATTTTAATTATTTGGTGAATCTCCACTGTGATAACTCCTTTCACCCTGTTCACCTGGGTGGTGCTGACACTTTCGACCTACATATCCATCTACTACCTGCTGATGTATCTTGAGGGGGGGAAGCGGGAGGGACTGCCGGAGGAGGAACCGGAGGTCACGATTGCGGTCCCGGCGCACAACGAGAAGGGAAGCATATACAGGTGCTTGGAGTCCATATACGGGCTTGATTACCCCCAGGACAAGCTCCGCGTGATTTTTGTTGATGATGGTTCCACTGACGGGACCGCAGAAGTGGTGAAGGAGTTTGTGAAGAAACATGCTGACCTGCAGGTTCTGATGGTCAGGCACCGGAAAAACAAAGGCAAGGCTGCTGCCCTGAACACTGCCCTGAAGCTCACGAAGACGCCATACTTTGTCACCATGGACTCCGATTCATTTGTCGATCCCGGGGCTCTGAGGGAGCTGTTGAAATGTGCCAAAGGGTGTGCGGTTGTGACCCCCGCAGTCATCCCGGCACGTTCTGATAGGAGATTTCACCGCCTGCAGGCAATTGAGTATGTTTACGGAAATTACCTCGCCAACCTGCTCAGCGGCTTTGACGCCCAGATGGTTGCCCCCGGGCCGTTTTCACTTTTCAACACTGAGATGCTGAGGGAAGTTGGCGGGTTCGATGAGACATCCCCGACTGAGGACCTCGAAATAATTTACCGCCTGCGCGAAGGGGGTCACAGAGTGATGATGAACTACAGGGCGGTGGTCCGGACAGAAACCCCTTCTTCGCTGGGAGAGCTGATAAGGCAAAGGAAGCGCTGGCATCTCGGCTTTTTTGATGCCCTTGAGAAACACAGGGGGTTCCTGGTTCACAGGAGCGAGTTCGGTGCCCAGACTGCCCTGAAGGCGCTCTTCTTTTCAATCTCGGCGGCTTTCCTGATTCTTTTTATATGGGGAACCTACAGGGGCTTTCTTCCAGTTTATACATTTTTCAAGGCAGTTGGTCTGGACGTCCTCCCCTATCTGCGGGACCTCCAGCTGAAATTTGACCTTCTCGGCATAGACCCGCAGGTTTTGCTCTACACCTCAATTACCATTGTTCTCACCTTGTTTTTTATAGTGGCATCCTTCAGGAAATCGGAGGAACTTCATATACGTCCCCTGGATTCCATAATATTCTTAATGTCGTATGGCTTTGCATTGTCGGTGGCCACCGTCCTCGCGGTGGTCTCGTGGATAAGGAGGGACTATAAGTGGTGAAGCGGGCGGTTGCTGCGGCTTTCCTCACAGCCCTGGTTTTCCTGTCTGGACTATCTTTGGGTTTCTTCTGGGACACCCTGCGGACTCAGCGTTCCGAGCAGAGGATAGATGAGCTGGTTGTCTATTCCTCCGCTCTTTTCCTCGAGAGCAGGCTTATTGAGGATGCGGGGTGCGAGTCGTTGAGGCCCGTGCTGGATGAAGCCATGGAAGACCTGTCGGAGGCCCTGCAAAGATATGAGTTCTACACGAAGCAGTCGAGGGTGAATCTGGACAGCGAAAACCTTCTCTACCGCCGCTACCTGATGGCAAATCTCCGTTACTGGTTTTTTTACAAGGAGTTCAAGGAAAGGTGCGGGTTGAACAGCACGATAGTGCTTTTCTTCTTCGGTCCGGACTGCCCGGACTGTGACGTGATGTCGGACCGCCTGACCCTTCTCAAGAAAAAATACGGTGGTGACGTGATGGTGTTTCCAATCAATATGGAACTTGCCGCGAGAGATCCTGTGGCGAACACCCTGAAGAGCATTTACAACGTCACCTCCTATCCTTCGCTGATTGTCAATGGCAAAAAATACGGATACCTCGAAAAGAAGGAGCTGGAGGGACTCGTGTGCGGCGGGACATGCTAGCCTTCTGGGTCATCTACGCGGTGCTCCTCCTGATTTTCGTTTCCCGCCCGGTGCTTGTGGGGTGGGATCCCTCTGAATATCTGGCTTACGGGAAGTGGCTTTTCTCCGGGTATGGATTCCGGGCGGAATACCGCCCCCCTGTCTGGCCCCTGCTTCTGGGTGCCCTGTGGAAGCTGGGATTCCCCATGCCCTTCACGATGAAGGCTTTGACTTTTTTGATATATGCGGCAATACCCCTGGTGCCATTGCGGTCATTTGAGGATTCCCGCAGGTATATAGGGCTCCTCATCGCCTCGCATCCGCTCTTTGCCAGCTGGACACATCTCCCGCTCAGTCATCCAATTGCCACGCTGTTTTTTGTGCTGGCTTACTCCAGCTCAGGGGTTCTCTCCGGCATTTTTGCGGCGTTTTCGGGGCTCTCGCGCTTTACTTTTCTCCTGTACCTGCCGTTTATCTGCTGGAAGGACCGGCGGAGATGGGCCGGTTCCCTCTCCGTCCTTTCGCTCTTCTTTCTCTGGTCCTGGTCCCTGTATGGTGACCCCTTTCTTCCCCTCAAAAGCGCTTCTGAGCTGATAAATGAACCTGAATACCTGTGGTTCTGGGAGAAAGAGCCCTGGTTTTACCTCAAGGCCTTTGCATTTTCCCCCCTGCTTGTTCTCGGTTTTCTTTCACGCTCCCGGTTCACCATATCCGCTCTTGCTTCCCTCCTTTACTTCAGCTTCCTTCCACACAAAGAGTTCAGGTTCTTCATTGACGTGTTGCCCTCAATTTCCACGGTCACGGTGGAGGCCTTCAACAAGCTCCCCCTGGTGATTGCTGCCGCGAATCTGCTGGTTGTGCCCTTCTTCTACCATGCTGCCCAGCTCCCGCCTGAGGCCTGGGACTTTATTCCTGACGGTGCCACCGTTGTGGGGATGACACCTGAGGTGAATGCCTACAGGAATGTTTATTTCAAGAGGTGGTTTTACCCGGCGGAGATACCCGATGCCGAATATTGCATATACTTTGACAGTGCCATACCCTGTGCCACCGAAAGCTGCAGGGAAAAGAAGCTCAGGTTCAGGGATTCCTGCGACCCCCTATACTCCAACGGGGCTTTCGGACTGGTGGTCGGGCTCACTCGACATCCATCCGCGGTGCCAGGATAAATGCCACCGCCACATCCGGTTCAGAGAACTGGAGCATCAGGGGGTAGTCGGACTTGAATGCCAGGGCGGCTCTGTCCCCGATTCTTGTCTTTGCAATCTTCCCCATGTATTCCGTGGAGTATTTTGCCCGGGCATTTTCCTGCATTTCAATCTCCTCGAGCCCCTCACCCTTCCGCATTACCGTCTCAACATCTCCAAGGTTTCCCTGGGCGAGGAGCCGGAGCTCGTTGTTTGCTGCGAGGAGAGTCAGAGCGTCGCTGACCACCGAGGCATCCTCTATGGCTTCCTTCAGCAGTTTGGCGTCCAGCTCTGCCTTTACTGTGAAGCTCAGGTTGGGTTCGGGGCGTGGTCCACTCTCGAGGGCGAGCAACGGGATTGAGAAGCGCCTCGTGTTCTTGCCCTTATAGACCAGCTCCATCTTCCCGTTTGCAACCTTCATGTCTATGGAGTCTGCCTTCCTTGAGCGTCGGAGGACCTGCATGAACCTCTCCATATTCACGCCTATGAAACTTTCTTCATCAATTTTGTATTCATCGAAGGCGCTCTTCTTTATTTCCATAACAACCATTGCCACATTTGCGGGGTCCATGGCTCTCAGGATCAGTCCATCCTTCCCGAGTTTGAAGGTCACTTCGTCCTTCACCAGCTCATATGCCGCTTTTATGGCCTCAATTATTGGTTTGGGGCTGCTTATCTTCGCTTCGAACATTTTTCCACACCTCCAGTGTCTGTCTGAACCTGCTCGGTTCAAATCCCTTGACCTTTCTGATTATCTCAGCGTCCACGCCCGAGCTCCCTGCCCAGCCTATTGCGACCACCTGATCACCCGGTCGGTAGGAGTCGAGCTTCTCTATTAGGTCAAGGTTGTTTAAAAACAGCTCGATGGACGAGCTGCCATCATCCAGGACGAGTTTTCCCTCCCCCGGAGACACGGATACCACAGTTCCATAGAGCTTCACCCTCTTATCCTCCGGGCTGACCTCGGAAGCTGTCCTGGCTTTTGTCGGTATCCTCATCACAGAAAGGGAAACAACAGCTTTTTATAAAGAGAATGCAGGTTATTCCTGTGAGGCTCCCCGTGCTTCTGTTGCTGATGGTGCAGGCTTTTGCTGTTTCCGTGTCCATCTCCCCGGGATATGTCCGGATGCCTGTCGGTTCAAACCAGAGCTTTGAAATTCAGATGGTTGGGGATGGGAAACTATATGAGCTGAGCGTTTATGGCTCCTACCTGAGCTGGCAGAAGCAAAAAATCTGGGTTGGTCCCACCGGCAAAAGCGTTCAGGTGGTTTTTTCTCCCCTCCAGCAGGGTGAATACACCATATCCGCCGAGATGGGTGACGCCCACGGAGAGGCCGTTGCTCACGTCTACGCTCCCTCGGCGAGTTCCGTGATGGAGGAAATAAAGCGCCTCAGGTCGCAGTTCTCGGACCCCGAAGCGCTGAAGATACTTGATGAGGCTGAGAGACTTTACAATGAAAGCCGTTTTGGTCTTGCGGAGATGAAGCTCAGGGAGCTGGAAGGTTACAGCCCACCGGAGACCAGGCTGCCGGAAGCGCCCAAGTTCTTCCTTGTCGCCCTCCTCGCGGTTGCTGCGGTAGTGGCTGCCAAGCTCCTACTCGGTTAGTTCCAGTTCGCCGAGTCTCGAGACCACAAAATAACCGACCCCGAGGAAGAACAAGGAGCCACACACCAGCCCGAGTTCCGCTAATATCTCATTCACCCCTGTATCTTGAGTCAAGCACCTTTCTTATCTCGCTTGCCTTCTTTTCCCCTATTCCTTCGACACCCATCAGCTCATATAGGGATGCGTCGAATACCTGTATAGGCGAACCGAAGATACCTAATAACCTTTTCGCCAGGACCGCGTTGACTCCCGGCAGGGACGAGACAAGAACTTCCTGATGTTCCTCGAGTGTGGTCGCTTTTGGAACCTTGATTGAGGGTTTTTTCCCCTTTTCCCATTCCCTCTTTGCTATGACCTCGAGGAGCTTCGCGGTTTCTTCCCGGTTCTCCGTGAACAGCACAGGTATCCCCCAGTCCAGCACAAGGCTTGCGAGTGCCCCCCTCACAGCATTCGGGTGTATCCTCCTCCCATGCGACCTCCTCCCTTCAACTATTATCAGGGGCTTTTCATAGGCCTCTTTTAGCTTGGCCGCCTGGTCGAAGAGCCTTCCATCCACCAGGCTGCTCACGAAGTCATCAGCAGTCTTTCGTTCAACGGCAATCCTGTCACTGATTACGAAGTCCCCGACCTCTATTCGCTTCACCCTGGCATTGCCCAGGTATCTTGTCATGGCAATTTCCCTGTCATCGACTATAATGCATCCCCCCCCGTAGTCCCCCAGAGTTGCCTGCTTCTTCTTCCTTGGTTTGATCCCTTTGAGCAGGGAAGCCATCTTCTTTTCTCTGGACTTCGCCGCGTAGTAGTACCCCCCTTCCCTGGTCCCCCTGGTTATGAGCACGAACACCTTTCCCCCCTTCCGGAGTCTTCCGCGGCGCTGTATGTGCCTTATCGCACTGGGGACAGGTTCATAGAACACCAGTGTGGACACGGAGGGCAGGTCTATTCCCTCTTCACCGACTGAGGTTGCCACAAGGACATCGTGCCTTCCCGAGCGGAACTCCTCTACTATCCTTTTCTGGTCTTTCTGGCTCATCCCGTTTTTCTGCCCTATGAACCTGGCGGCATTTATTCCGTGGGAGTTGAGGTGGTCCACAAGAAAGTCCACCTGATTGCGGTAGTTTGCAAACACTATTGCAGGGAGCTGTTCTTTGCCCAGCAGTTTGACCAGTTTCTCAAGTTTAGGGTGTTCCTCCTCGGGAGGTGCGGGTAGTGTTTTGAGAAGCTCTGAGGCGGCTTTCGTGCGGTCAGCCCGGAGCTTTTTCAGATATTCGCCGTAGGCTGTGGACCCCTGTGTTTCTATGAGTTCCAGGGCGTGAAATGCCTTCAGTGCGGCTGCCAGGGCACTCAGGGACTCATAATCGCCGGAAAGCTTCCCCTGGAGCTCAAGTAGGTCTCGCTTTTTCAGCATGCTGAGGTCAGCGCTTTTCAGGTGTCCCGCAGCTTTCAGCCTCCTCAGGGGTCCCCTGAGGCTCTCCTTGACCGCGGAGACGCATCTCTGATATTCCCTGCTCAGAGTAACCGGAACCCAGTTCAGGAGCTTCTGTTTCACATATGGCCGGACATCCTCATCCTCCTCGGTTCTCACCTCGACGTTTTCTATTGAAAGGCTTTCCAGGACCTCCGCAATCTTTTCCTCACTGCTTCCGGGGGAGGCTGTGAGGGCGAGTATCAGCGGGTTCTTCGCCTTTTTCACATAGTGAGAGGCTATGAAACAGTAAGGATAATCCCCGACAGCCCTGTGGGCTTCATCGAACACCAGCAGCGAGAAATCACCTATGTCTATTCCCCTCAAAATGTCCCGGTGGACGGTTTGCGGAGTGGCCACGAGCCATGGCAGTTCCCATACTTCTTTCCTTTTCTCAAACTTCACAGAGCCGTGGAGGACTCCCGGCTTCACACCCGTCAGTTCTTCAATTGTTCTCGCGTGCTGTTCCACGAGGGGTTTTGTGGGGGACATGAAGAGAACCTTGCCCTCCTTCTGCCTCACAAGCCCGGTCATTATGGCTATCAGGGTCTTTCCCATTCCCGTGGGGAGGACCACAAGTGTGTTCCCACGGACGGCTGTTGAGACTATCTTTTCCTGGTAGAGGCGGGGTTTGATTCTCAGCACTTCAAGCTCTGGGAGAGGAGTTTAAAGAGATAAATACTACCTTGCCGCTGAATTACTATGGCATACGAAATGTTGCAGGCCTTTTTCGCGGAGGCCGGTTCGACGATTCTGATGGAACTACTGACCGCCCTGGTGATTTTGCTCGCAGGTGTGATTGCGGGCAAAATAGTGGGCTTGCTGGTGAAGAGACTGCTGGTTGCACTGAAACTGCGCGAGGGGATTGAGAACCTCGGAGCGGACCCAACGTTCCTCGGAATTGACCTCGTGGAGCTTGCAAGGATATTCTCGGAGTGGTACACATACCTCTACTTCCTGCTGACGGCCCTTACAGTCATAGCGGTGCCGGCGCTGGAGTCGTTCATAGACGAAGTGAAGTATCTCAGCGTGCTGGTTGTTGAAGCGATAATCATAACCTACATAGGAATACAGGTGTCCAACTACATCCGGAAGAATCTCGAGCTATACTCCAAGTATCCGCTGCTCGGTGCTGTGGTGTATTACTTCCTGATATACCTGACAGCCGTCCTGGCGCTGAGTGTGATTTACCCGCAGGCAGCCCAGTTGCTCAACTACCTGCTGCTTGTGGTGGTTGCATCCGCCGGCCTTGGTGTCGGGCTGGGTGCAGCCATAGCAATCGGGCTTGGGACTAAGGACCTGGTGGCAAAGACAGTCAGTGGATACAAGTTTAGGGCCCCGCGGGCAAGGAGGGCAAGGAAGAGGAAATAACCCCTCTTTTTTCTTATTTTTTGACCAAAACTGATAATTATTAACCTGCCGGAGAGTTATATGCGCAGGCTGTTCTTGGTGTTCCTTCTTTCCGCGTGTTTTGCCCTGCAGGTCGGGGGCGATTTTCTGGTGAGGTTTGATTTTTCGGTTTCCGGGGCAGGAAACGGGGAGATAACTGTGGAGGAGTTTCCCGGGAACTTTTCGGGCCAGACTGGCTATTGTGGACCGACAAAGATAAAGTTTCCGCCATATGAGTCCGAGCTTTCCTGTTCCGTGAGCACCTACCCTCAAAGGGACCTTGATTACCGGAGCTATGAGGAAACCCCCCTGACTGAGGTGGACTCCGCAATGGAGGAACTTGCCCGTGAGGTTGCCCGGGGAGTTGATTTCGAGAGGGTGGTGGCCCTGGCATCTTGGGTGAAGGAGAACGTGGAATACGACCTCGGGGTGGGGGACAGCCAGGAGAGTGCGAAATGGACTTTTTACAACAGGAGGGGAACCTGTGATGAGATTGCCCACCTTCTCATAGCCCTTTCCCGTTCCGCGGGAATCACGTCGAGGTACGTGGCGGGATACGTGTGGGATGGAGAAAAATGGCTCCCGCATGCCTGGGCTGAGGTGTGGACAAGATATGGCTGGGTTCCCGTGGATGTGGGTTTCGACGAGTATGGGTACGTGGATGGCAACCACATAGCGGTTTACAAGGGTGCAGACGGCGACCACAACTTTCTCTCCTTTTACCACTACGGGCCGGCCGAGGTGACGCATTCCTTCAGCATCCGCAGGCTTTTCGAGGACAATCGCTCCCTCGTGAAGAATGTCAGTCTGGGGGAAGCCATGGGGAATTCCTCCCTGCTTGTGGAGCTCGACGTTCAGAACCCCTTCCCGAATGAAATTGCATTCTTTCCCACCCTTGTTCCTCCCACTAATTTCAATGTGGAACTTCTCTACCCGGACGGGCCCGTGGTTCTCGTTCCGGGAAAGAACAGGCTCTATTTTGTGCTTGAGCTCCAGAGGGTTCGCCAGAACTACCTTTACACAATACCCGTTGTCATACGGCTCGGCCCGGAGGACGTGCCGGTCGAGTTCAATGTATCCGGAAACTATGACTGCCCACCTCCCAGGGAAGAAGAGCCATACAGGTATGATGTTTCCGGGTGCATCGACCTGGACAGGAAGGGAGTGGCTTCCAGCCCCGCGACCCGCGGGAATTTCTTCTGCGGCGGGTGTTTCTACAGTTTTGAGGAGCCAGCCTCCCGCTCATTCCGGCTCGATTACCCGGATTTCTGTGAACATAACTGCACACTCCGGGTTGGGATAGTGGGTTCTGGGAGCTACAGCGTGGAGGTCAACGGGGAAAGCAGGCAGGGGGTTGTGAGTGCATATCAGGAGCTCGAGTTTCCCCTTGTTGTCGGGGAGAACAGGGTGGTTCTGGATGGGGTGGAGAGAAAGATTGAAGTTCGCTCCCCCCCTGAGATGGAGCTGTCCCGGGAGCTTCAGGGGCGGAAAGTGTGCTTCGAGTCAAACTGGGAAGGGGCAGGATGCTACGAGCTTTCCTGCGGTGAGAACAACATAACCCTGGAGCTTCGGTACGGTTCTGTGAAGAGGGAGCTGCAGGAGCTGGTTGTGCGGGAGTGCAACCTCTGGGAGCTATTTATGGAGTTCCTCCACGATATCATCAGCTTTTAATAAGGGCGTGTTTCTTCCTTTGGTGATGAGAGAGGTTGTTCTGGCATTGCTCATCCTGCTCTTCGTGAAGCCCATTCTTGCTCCCCTGGCGTATGCTGCAGTGCTTTCCGTGGCTCTCTATCCGGCATATGAAAAACACAGAAAATGGTATGTTGCCGCCCTCCTGATATTGCTTGCAGTGGTTGCTCTTCTCTTCACAGGGTATCAGCTCACCTTGAAGCTCTTCGACCAGATAACCTGGCTGAATGACTTCTACTCAAAGTTAAGTCCAGAGGAGCAGATCCAGCTTATCCAGCTGAGTTCCAACCTTCCTCTCCAGGACTATGCCTTGCGTGTTGTCACGTCAATTCCCTCCCTGGCTGTTGATTTTGTCCTTTTTGTGATTTTTTCATATTTTCTCCTGGTTGACGGCTGGAGACTGAAAAAGGCCGTTTATAATTTCCTCCCCAAGGAGAAGGCCGCGAAGCTTGTCAAGAAAGGCTGGTACAACCTGAATGCGGTGGTCATGGGTTTCTTTGTGTCCACCTTTGTTTATCTGGTAATTTGCACTTCCCTCCTGTATTTCACGGGTTCGCCATCCCCCCTCGTGGTGTCCATTCTGGCGGCACTTTTCGGGATTCTTCCCGTTCTCGGTGCATGGATGGCACTTGCCTACCCCGTGTTTGTTCATCTCAGCTCCGGAAACTATGTTTCAGCCATCATAATAGTGGCTTTCCAGCTCTTGTGGAATTCGGCGGTTGACTTTTATTTCAAGGCCCGTTACAGGGGCACGCTCCACCCTGCCGTTCTCCTCGGGAGCATGGCGGCGGGCATAAAGTGGTTTGGGTTTTCGGGGATAGTTATAGGCCCTCTCCTGGCCACCGCATTTGAGACGGTGATGAACATCGAGAAATCCCGGATAGATGTTGCCAACTGAGTATATTAAAAGCTTTTGGCGTTTGGCTTTAATACGTCCTCAAGCATATATTGTTTTGTGGACCCTGTAAACTTGGCGATGCTCGACCTCAACAAGGTGGAGCCCCGCATATTCAGGCTCATAGATGGGGGGGAGCTGGACCCCTGGGACATAGACATAGTCCGGCTTTGTGACCTCTACATAACCGAGATAAAGGCGAAGAAGGACCTTCGAATCTCCGGGAATGCCCTCCTCACCGCGGCAGTGCTTCTCCGTTTCAAGAGCAAGGTTTTTGAAGAACGGAAGGAGCGTGTGGTCACACCGAAGCCGGAGCTTGCGGTGCCGGATATTGAGATAATTCCCGTTTCGCGCCGTATAGAGCGGAAGGTCACTGTATTCGAGCTGCTCGAGGCGTTGAAGGAGGCTTTTGAGCTCGAGCGCCAGAGGGCGGCGGGTCAGAAGGCCGAGCCAAAGATCCGTTTTTACGCCTTCGATATGAGCAAGGCCCTTGAAAAGGTGCTGGCGGAACTGCCGGATGAGGTGTCCATAGAAAAGCTCGGAGCGATAACGCTTTTAGCCTTGCTGCACCTTGCTATGAAAGGAGCGATTGAAATTGAGCAGGATGAGTGGAATGGAGCCATCAGAATTAGAAAGTTGGGTGGAAGCGGCCCTGTTTATGGCTGGGAAGCCGGTAAGAAAGCAAGAGCTGGCTGAGATGCTCGGTGTCGGGTTTCTTGAGGTTCAGGAGGCTCTCAGTCGGATCAAACCCAGATACAGGGGTCCCATAGTTATCAGGGAGACTGAGGAGACGGCGTTTATGATGGTGGAAGACAGGTATGTGAATTCCCTCTGGTTCCTCGGGAAAGGCGAGCTTTCCTCGGGGGAGCTGAAAACGCTTGCCATGATAGCGTATTACGCCCCCGTGAAGCAGAGCGACATAGTCGGGTCGCGTGGAAACAGGGCGTATGAGCACATAAGGAAGCTCGAGGATATGGGATTGCTGAAGGGTGAAAAGTTCGGCCATACCCGGTTGCTGAAGCTTTCCCGTAAGTTCTTTGAGTATTTCGGTGATAAGATTGTTGAGCGGATTAGAAATTCACAGGCTTCTCAGGTCGATGAAGCTTGAGGGTCTGCGGCTGGGCAGGGTGTGGAGGACAGGGGACGCTTTCGTGTTTGAAGCCGGGAGGAAGTTCCTGATAGTGAGGCCGGGTGCCATTTACCTTTCAAGTTATGCTCCCAGGGGGAGTGCTGACAGCTTTTCAATGTTCCTCCGCAAACGGGTTCAGGGGAAGGTCGTGCGCTCCGTTAGACAGCACGGGCTCGACAGGGTGGTTTTCCTGGACCTCGGGGACTGCCAGCTGGTTTTTGAGCTTTTCGCCAGGGGGAACGTCATATACCTGGAGAACGGAAAGGTTGCCGGTTTCCTCCACCCGTCGAAACGTTTTGTCAGGGGCGGAGAATACACCCCTCCCGGGAGCGTGGACTATCTTTCCCTTCCGGTGGAGGATTTCCGTAAGCTGGTTGCAGGGAAAACCAAGGCGGAACTGGCACGCCTTCTCGGGATAGGCAAGCTCGTGGAGGAACTTCCCCTTGAGCCCCGGGACATGCTTTCGAGGCTAAGGGCGATGGCTGAGGAACCGCTCGATCCCCGGGATGTGGAAAGAAGGTTCAAGGCGATTGACACGGAATCACTGAGGAAGAAGGAGGAGGAAAAGCGCTCTGCGAAAAAAAAGAGGCTGGAAAAGAGCATCGAGGAGCTGAAACACAGGATATATGACTACGAGGGTGATGCTCGCCGGCTTGTGGCCGCCGCGGAAAGGATAATGGAGGACCTGCCCCGCTACCAGTCCTTGCTGGAGAAAGCATTCCGGAAGGGTAAGAAAAAGATAAAAGTCAGCTTGCCTGATACTTAAGTGATGGAAGACTTCTTATGGGTGGCCTTGGTTTCCCTGGCTGGCCTGGTTTCCCTCTACTGGTCCGGGTTCGGCACCCTTCAGGGGCCTTTTATTGTGGCTTTTCTGAGCTATCTTGCTCTTATCTTCATAATAAGCTCCGTTCTTCTCAGGTCTTTCAGGTGGGGGTTCAAGGCCAGTTTTTCCGCCCTGATAACTGTTTCGTTCCTTTCCCTGATACACAAGCTCAGCTTTCCTTCCTATGACTCCTTAGCACCTGTGGCTTATTTTCTGGTACTCCTCCTGTCCTTCTTGATCAATATGATAATTCTCTACGGCCGTTTCGTGAAAAAGAAGCCGCTTTTTGTTGTGTATGCCGAGTATAAGTTCGCAATTACATTCGTGGTTGTGTCCACGATCCTGGTGGGCCTGCTTATTGCTTCCCAGCCACTTCTCGAGCAGTTCGGTCTGCTCTCGATGGTGGGCGCTGCCTTGGCATACCTGGTCATGCTGTTCTTCCTCGCCCCCTTCATCCGCCTCGAAGGGGAGTTCCGGAGTCTGGAAGAAATCTCCCGCGAGGAAAAGAGGGTGAAAAACTTCATTCGCCGCTATGGGAAGGACCGGCAGCTGTATCCCTTTTTTGCATCGTGGCTCGGTGCCGCTGTGGAGACTGTGGAGGACTACATCGATTCGCTTGAAGCCAAGGGCTATCTTGGACACAATTTCTTCTCTGCTCACAACTTCTTTTTCTGGTTCTTCACTTTCGTGTCATTCCTGGCGGGGGTGGCTTCCGCGAACGGGTCACTCGCCCTGAGCGTTGTGCCATTTGCTCCACTTGTGGTCGGGATAGTCCTCTTCGCCCCCCAGAGCTTCATGAGGCGCAGAACCCGTCGCCTCTCAGGTGTGATGGTCCTGCTTGTGGCCATGCTTGTTCTTTATCTCTGGGGCTACATCCCTCTGAAGTTTGGAGCAATTTCAGCCCTCCTGGCTCTCGTTTCCATTTACTTCGCCTACAAGGATGACGAAGTGGTGTCGATGGTCTTCGCTTCGTTCTTCACGGGTTCACTCTTCGTGCTTGGTTATTCCCTGTGGAAGGTCCCCGTGGTCCTCACAGGGGCACCGTGGCTGATAACAGCGGCGGTCTTCCTGCTTTTGATGTATGAATATTACACCCGTGGTTAATTTCTTAAATCCCTGGGCCGGAAAGGGAAATGAAGCTTGGAAGGTTTGTGCGTCTCGAATATACTGGCTTCCTTGAGAACGGGGAGGTCTTCGATTCCACGGACCCGAAGGTGGTGGAAGGAGCCTTTGGTTCCGCGGTTATAATTCTGGGTGCAGGGCACGTGATAAAGGGTCTTGAAAAGGCCCTCCTGAACATGAAACCCGGGGAGACGCGGGAGGTGGACATCCCGCCCGAGGATGGTTTCGGCAGGCGCGACCCGAAGAAAATAAAGTTCTACAAGCTCAGCCAGTTCTCGAGGGAAGGCATCCGCCCCTATCCCGGGTTGAAGGTGACGGTTGACGGACAACTCGCGACTGTGAAGGCCGTTTCTTCAGGGAGGGTCATACTGGATTTCAACCATCCCCTGGCCGGGCGAAGGCTTCACTACAAGGTCAAGATGCTGGAAGAGGTCAGGGACCCGGAGGAGCAGGTCAAGGAACTCCTTCGTTTCCACTTCGGCAAGGACCTTGAGTTCAAAATTGAGGGAGACCAGCTGACCATAAAAGGAGTGCCGGAATACTCCCAGGAGCGGTTGAAGGACGAGTTATCCACATACACAGCTTTTAAAAATCCCCGTTTTGTTACTTTAGAAGGTGAGCGTTATGAAGAGTATAATCAAGGCGGCGAAGAAGACGGCAAAAAGGAGAGCCAGGAAGGCAAGGGAGGATGATTTTGAAGAGTTTTTGGCGAGTCACGTGCCAAAGATCAAAGTCATGGGGGTGGGAGGTGCCGGCGGCAACACGGTGATGCGCCTGCTCGAAATGGGAGTGAAAGGTGCGGACCTTATTGCGATAAACACCGATGCTCAGGACCTCTCAAAGATAAAGGCACACGAGAAGATTCTCATAGGCAGGGACGCCACGAAGGGTCTCGGTGCCGGTTCTGACCCGACTATCGGTGAGGAAGCCGCCCGCGAGGACGAGTCCCAGCTGCGGAAGGTGGCGGCGGATTCGGACCTCATATTCGTCACCTGCGGTCTCGGTGGGGGCACGGGTTCCGGTGCGGCTCCTGTCGTGGCCGAGGTGGCCAAGAAGTCGGGTGCCCTCACAATTGGTGTGGTTACAATGCCCTTCGACAATGAGGGCTTGCTGCGCTGGGAGAACGCCCGGTACGGTCTGGAGCGCCTGAAGAACAATGTTGATGCCGTGATTGTCATACCGAACCAGAAACTGCTTGATATTGTGCCTGACCTTCCCATCACGACGGCTTTCCGTGTTGCTGACGAGATACTTGCCAATGCCGTGAAGGGTATAACCCGTATGGTCACCAGTCAGGGGCTGGTGAATGTGGACTTTGCGGACCTGAGGGCGGTCATGCGTGATGCCGGGGGCGCTCTGATAGGCGTGGGTGAGAGCGACAGTGAAAAGCGTGCTGATGAGGCTGTCCAGAAGGCGGTTAACAACCCCTTGCTTGACATAGATATCAGTGGTTCCAACGGCGCTTTGATATACATAGAAGGTGGCAAGGACCTGAAGCTTGAAGAAGCCTACAAGGTCGTTGACATGATTTCCCAGTATCTTGCCAAGGATTCAAAGCTCATATGGGGTGTTGGTCTGCCTGACGAGTCCATGGGCAACGCCATAAAGGTGATAGTGATTGTCACGGGCGCCAACCTGAAGGACTTTTACTACCCGCAGAAGGAGGAGCTTGACCGGAAGGAAAAGGAGCGAATGAGCAAGGAGCTGGGGATAGAATTTATAGAGGTTGAAGAGTGATGTTCGAGGACTACAGGCGGGTCCTCAAGATAGCCCGCCGCCCTTCCTGGGAGGAGGTCAAGCGTTCCGCGTGGCTCGTGGGGCTTGGCATGCTCCTCATAGGGACCATGGGCCTGATTGTCAACCTCATTTTTCAGGTGATAGGCATATGATATTCGCTGTGAGAGTTACCCTAGGCAGGGAGGAAACTGTGATGGAAAAGATAGCCGAGGCCACGAGGCGCTTCGGCTACAAGGTGTTCTCGGTCTTCCTGCCAAAGGATGTGAAGGGCTATATTTTTGTGGAAGCTGAAAGCATGGATGACATCAGGATAGCTATCAGGGGGATAAACAATGCAAGGGGTGTCGTGGACCGGCCTGTGAGCATAGGTGAAGTGGAAAAGTTCCTCGAGGCCAAGCCGGTCGAGATAAAGATAAGCAAAGGGGATCTCGTGGAAATCGTGTCCAATCCGTTCAGGGGTGAAAAGGCAAAGGTTATACGTATTGACCCCATCAAGCGCGAGGTGACTGTGGAAATGGTTGAGGCTGCTGTTCCCATACCTATGACGCTGCCAATAGAGGCGGTGCGTCTGATAAAAAGTGGTGGTTGAATGGCTCAGGTCATAACTTTGCTGGTTCCTGGTGGTGAAGCGACTGCCGGTGCGGCTATAGGAGGGGCTCTTGGTCCCCTGGGAATCCCTGTTGGCAAGGTGATTGGAAAGATAAATGAAGCCACAAAGGAATTCAAGGGGATGCAGGTTCCCGTGAAGGTCATAGTGGACCCCGCAACGAAGGAATTTGAGCTTGAGGTGGGCATGCCTCCCGTTTCTGCGCTGATAAAGAAGGAGCTGGGCCTGGAGAAGGGCACCGGTGATGGTTCGGTGGTCGGGGATATCTCCTGGGAGAAACTGCTGGAGATTGCCCGGAAGAAACAGGAGAGCTGTCTGGGTTCCGACCTGAAGCAGGTGGCGAAAGAGGTCGTGGGCACATGCCAGAGTATGGGTGTGACAATCGAAGGCAAGCCTGCCAAGGAGTTCTTGAAGGAGATTGACTCTAGGAAGGTGGAGTGACTTGGAGATTCTTGTGGATGCTGAGGAGCTCCGGAAGATTGAAGCGGAGTATGGTCCCCTGCGGAGGGTCGGGAAGGAAAAACTCAAGTGGCTGATCCCCCCGGAGTGGTCAGAAAAGAGCTTTGACGGGGTGCTCGTGGAGATCCCGGCAGAAAAGGCCCAGGAAATTTTTGAAAAGTTCAGGGTTAAGCTGCTCAGAAAAAGATAAAAGTCCCCGGGTTGAATGGGAACGTGCTGGTTTCGGATTCCTTCTCGAAGGGGTGGGAAGTTTACAGGAAAAATTTTTACGGGTTGCTGATCCTCAATGCTCTCCGGCTCGTTGCCCTGCTGAGCCTCTCGTTGCTCGCGGTTCTGATGTTTTTTCTGTTCCTCCCGGATATGCCTTCCATGACCATCGGTGGTATGGTGTCCTTGGTGTTTTACGGGTTGTCCATCCTCGCCCTTTTCATAGTTGCCTCGCCTGTCCTTCTCTATTCCCATTTTGCTGGTTCTGTTCTCGCCCTTTCAAGGAGGTTGAAGGTGGAGCGGGCGCTGGAGCTCCTCAAAGAAAAATATTTCAAGCTCATCATTGACGCATTGATTTACTGGGCTGTTTTCCTTTTCCTTGTGGTGGAGTCCCTTTTTTTGATGCTTGGTTCCCCGTTCCTCGGCACGCTCCTGCTTCTTGTGGCGGTATATGTTGCTGTTAGGCTGAACTTCTGGGATGTCCTGGTGTTCGTGGGTGAGGAGCACCCCCTGATGGCCTCCTGGAAACTCACTGAAGGGAGGTTCTGGCAGTCCTTTCTCTTCGTTATTGTCGCCAACATCACGCTCCAGCTGCTCCTTTTTGTCCCGATGCTGGGTTTCTTCCTCTGCTTCCTGGCCATGCCATTTATAACCTCCTCGAAGGCGGTTTTCGCCACCAAAGGATTTAATAAGAAGCGGCGCTAATACTGGAGTGGCATTGCTCCTCGCTCTCGGGTATATGCTCTCCTCCCTTTTTGGCATCGGTGTTCTTCTCCTTCCCCGTCTGGTTCAGCAGATAGGTATAGGCTATTTCATAATCCTGCTGACGGCGGTGGCAGTTGCACTGAATCTCGCCACCTATGTGATACTTGAGCTCATAGAGATTACGGGGGAAGATGTTGAGGGGAGTGTCCGGAGCTTCCTTGGCAAGTATGGGGTGCTTTCCACGGCGTCGTTTGGCGTTTTCACGTATGCTGCACTATCTGCCTACATTCTTGCCGCCGGTGACCAGCTCTCTGCCTGGCTCGGCGGCCCTCCGAACTACTGGAGTTCTCTTTTCTTTGTCCTTGCCGTTATACCGGCGGTTGGCGGCCTGACGCTCGCCGCGACGACCTCAACATACCTTTCACTTTTCCTCGTGGCTGTGCTTCTCTTTGTGATACCGATCAACCTGAAGTTTGATTCCCTGATTATCCCGTTCTACGGGGGTCTTGAAGCCGCCCCACTTTTTGTGATGCTCGCTGCATTTGCCCTGGCAGGGCATTTTTCCATCTATCAGGTCCATCGACTGGTAAGGGAGGAGAGGAGCAAGGTGGTGGTGTTCTTCGCGGCGTTCCTCTTTGCCTTCCTTTCATACGTGGCGTTTGGCATAACAACCGCTTCCGTTTCAGCTTCTCTCTCCCATCTGAGTACGGCAACACTCGCCCAAATCTACCCGCCTTTCTATGCCTTGCTCGTTTCTGCCGTTGCGGTGCTGGCCTTCTACACCTCGTTTGTTGTGGTGGCGCACTCCTTCATCAAGACCTTTGAGGCTTACATGCCGCAGAAGGTGGTTTATGCCCTGCTACTTTTCCCGGTGGCGTTGCTTTACCTCCTTGTGAGATACTATGGGCTCCTTGACCTGACAACCCTTGTTGGAAGGATTGGCGGTGCGAGCCTTCTTATTTTCCTGGCACTGGCCTGTTTTTCACACTACAGGGCCTCCGAGAAATTCCAGACCAAGTTTCCGCAGAATGCTTCTATGGCCCTCGGTGTTGTGCTTGTGGTGTTTGCCATTATCGGAGCTTTTCTATGATGAGTCCGGAGCTTTCTGCCAGATTCATCACCCTTTTTTTGTGTTCGCTCGGGATGCCCTTCCACTCGAGGATGAGGCGTTCCGGGCGCGGTGTGGTTCTTTCAATCATCTGCGAGAGCATTTTTCCGTCGAGCCACTGTAACGCATATTTTGGGCAGATATGCCCGAGATTCTTCCCATCCAGGGTGAGTCTGGTGAACTTGGGAGCGTAGTGGGGACCCCCCACACCTATTGAGGCTTCCCCTTCCGGTTCCACATCCAGCAGGTGTCTGACTGTCTCGGCTGCGGCCTTTGCCCCTGCTCTGCTCCGCCATCCCCTCGTGTCTGAGCCAAGCTCTACAAAGATGGTTGGCAGGTTGAATGTGGGACCGTGGTGGGTGACTTCCAGGGTGACAAGGTGCTTCAACCCCTTCCTCTCCTTGATTTCCCGGAGCTTCCTCAATGCCTCCCCGAGGAAGAGTGCGGGAGCCACACCAAGCTTCCCTGGCTCCCCACCGTTTTTTGCCTCACCGAAATTTCCGGGTGAGTGGACGCTCAGGGACACGAAACCCGCGGAGCTTGAGTGGGGGCTCGCAACAATCACCAGCCTGTTTTTCACCCCACGAAGCTCCTCGAGCTCAACAATTGGGGAGTTACACACAAGGACATCCGCAACATCCCCGAGCTCCTTCAGAATGTTCATGCTCGCTTCTTCGAGGCTGGACCCCACCACGAGCTTCTTCATGCACAGGTGTGCAATCCATTTAAATAATGTTTTCTAATTATGTGGTGAAGCTTCGTAGGGTCAGTGAGGTTGTGTGGGAGATAAAGAAGGAGCCACCGATGAAGGTTCCGGTCCGCGTTTATGCTTCCGAGTCCATCCTTGAGAAGATGCGGGGCGACCGCACGCTGAAGCAGGCTGTTAATGTCGCCTCCCTGCCCGGTGTGCTGCCGGAGGTTTCTGTGATGCCGGATGGTCACGAGGGGTATGGCTTCCCCATCGGGGGGGTGGCTGCGTTTCCCGTGGAAGGGGGGCTGGTGAGTCCCGGGGGAATTGGCTACGATATAAACTGTGGCATGCGGTTGCTCCTGACCGGATTGTCCCATGAGGAGGTTGAGCCTGTTCTCAGTCGTCTCACGAGGTCCCTTTTCAGGGCGGTGCCGAGCGGTGTTGGATCACGCGGGCTCCTTGATGTTTCAAAGGGTGAGTTCCTGGATGTGATCACGCAGGGCATGAAGTGGGCTGTGAGGCAGGGATATGCCACAAAGGAGGATGCAAGGCACATGGAGGAAGGGGGGAGCATGCCAGCAACTCATGACTCGGTGAGTCACAAGGCCGTGATGAGAGGATTGGGTCAGCTTGGGACGCTTGGTGCGGGGAATCACTTCCTCGAAGTCCAGCGCGTTGGAAAGCTGTTTCATCCAGCAGCTCAGAAGTTTGGACTCGAGGAAGGTGAGGTGGTGGTGATGATTCACACTGGTTCGAGGGGTTTCGGTCACCAGATAGCCAGTGACCACATAAGGGCGATACTGTCCAAGGTGAAGGGGATTGACCTCCCGGACAGGGAGCTTGCTGCTGCCCCTCTTGACAGCAGGGAAGGTGAGGACTACTTGGATGCCATGAAGTGCGCGGTGAATTTTGCTTTTGTGAACAGGCAGATTATCACATACTATGTCCGTCAGGTTTTCGACGAGCTGCTCGGTGCGGAACTGAAACTCATGTACGACGTTGCTCACAACATAGGGAAGTTCGAGAAGCACGGGGAACCTGTGTTTGTCCACCGCAAGGGTGCGACCCGTGCCTTCGGACCGGGAAGGGAAGACCTCCCCGAGGACTACCGGTCGGTCGGGCAGCCGGTGATAATCCCCGGCTCTATGGGGACGGCCAGTTATGTCCTCGTTGGAAGGGGCAACCCGGCGACGTTTGAGAGCACCTGTCATGGTGCAGGCAGGGTGATGAGTCGCTCGGCTGCGAGGAGGAGCTTCCGTGGGAGGGAAATAAAAGAGCAGCTGGAGAAAAGGGGCATAATGGTTGAGGCGAAAGACCGGCCACTCATAGCGGAGGAGGCGCCGGGGGCATACAAGGACATAGACGAAGTGGTGCGGGTGGTTGAGGCTGCCGGGATATCGGATGTGGTTGCCCGGCTTGTTCCGATGGGTGTTGTGAAGGGATAAGTTTATTAAGCTCTATTTGGAAGGGCTGGCAGTGACATATACTTTGCCTCTCAGTTTCAGGGACAGGCGGAAGCCGCATGCATCAATACTGGTGTTTATCTGGCCATTCATAGTTGCTGTTTTCTGTGTGACACTCTCCGGGCTCTTTTTTGGTTTCTTTCCTTAATGGGCTGTTTATTTTCAGGACCTGGGTGAAACTTTTTAACAGGTCTGGCTTAAACCTGAGGTGATAATTGAGGAACTCATCAAGGTTTCCAAGCAGTATCCAATGGCGAGGGCACTTGATGGTGTTTCTTTGAAGATAAGGAGCAAGGAGCTCCTGCTAGTGATGGGCCCAAGCGGTTCGGGAAAAAGCACACTTCTTCACATAGCAGGGGTTCTTGACGTCCCTTCGAGTGGCAAGGTCCTGCTTATGGGGAAGAGGGTTCCCCACGATGAGCGAAAGAGGGCAAAGCTCCGTTCCGAATTTATTGGTTTTGTTTTTCAGGACTTTGGTTTGATATCAAGCCTCAGTGCCAGGGACAACATTCTGCTGCCAACCCTCTTCAACGGTCAGGATGCGGGGGAGCGGTTGGACGAGATTGCAGAGCAGCTTGGCATTTCCAGGCGTCTCCACCACTACCCGAAACAGCTTTCCGGTGGTGAGAAGCAAAGGGTTGCCATCGCCCGTGCCCTGATAAATGACCCGAGGCTCATCTTTGCTGACGAGCCGACGGGGAACCTTGACTCCAAGACAGGCGACAAGGTGATGCAACTCCTCCGGGAGCTTGCTGACTCCGGGAAGTCCATCGTGGTGGTGACCCACAATCAGGAGCATGAGAGGTTTGCGGACAGGGTGGTCCGTCTGAGGGACGGCAGGATTTTGTAAATCTTTTTATAGGTTGTCCTGTTGAACTGGTATGAAAAGGTTCCTTCTCCTGCTGCTCCTTTCATCGGTTTATGCCGTTTCTCTCGACTACAGCTCCCTTTATACAGCTCCTCCAACAATTCAGGACAGGGGCTATCTCTATCTGACATTCTGTTCCCGTTCAAATGAGGCGAGGACTTTCACGTTTACGCCCCAGGGGTTTGTGTCTTCTCCGGACCGACTGACGCTGGACTTCTCCGGGACCTCCACCGTCCCGGATTGCAAGCAGGCTGTCGTGTTTGTTTCCTCCGATTCCCCGGGCATGTACAACCTTCTGGTTGAGGCGGGAAGCGATGACTGGACAGTCCCCGTGGAGTTTGCGAAGCTCGAGCCAATCTCAATATCTGTCTCCCGCTCCGTTCTCTACACCGGTTATGACCCCGTTGACCTCACAGTCCATGGCACCGGTGAAAATGTGTGGCTGACCGTGAATTCCTCCGTGGTTGGAGTGAAGAGGCTTTACAAATCCAGCCTGCCCGCTACCTTCTCGCTGGTGTTCCATTTCCCGGAGCCCGGCTTCTATGAAGTCCCCCTGACCATTCAGTATGACCGGAACAACTTTACTGTGACGCAGGTGCACACTCTCGGGATGCGTGTTGAAGAGGCACCCATCAAGGTCTCCCCGGAACTGAGGGTTCCCTCTGATGGGTACACAAACCTTACCATCAGCCTTGAGCTTCCAGAGACCATATACAGTGGCGAGGTCTCCCTGAGTTCCCCGTGCCTTGAGGGGAGCACCTCTGTCAGCGTGGAGAATTTCCGCTCCGGAAATGTGAGCTTTCTTGTCAAGGGTTCCTGTGACCCGGGTGTATATGGGATGAATGTTACGGCGGAGGACTTCCAGAAGACCGTTCCCTTGCACGTTTATGGCCCTGAAGGGTATGAACTCTTTTTCAACACCATGGAGAGGGCGGGGGAGCACAGTGTGGAAGTGATAATTGCCAATGAGGGCAGCCAGACAATGAAGGCGGTTTCTGTCCGGCTTCTGGACGGGAACTACAAGATTGTCCGTGAAGGTGCTTTTATCGGAGACCTGGAGTTCGGTGACTATGATTCTGCCGAGCTTGTTTTTGTTCCAAGGTCGAACCCCGTAGATGTGAATATCAAGATATCCTATACACTCGGTGGCGAGCGCAAGGAAGTTGTTCGGGTGGTTCCTTACTTGTATGAGTCCGGTTCCAGCAGATGGATTTATCTCCTGCTGGTGGTCCTCGCTGCGGGTGTGTGGTATGTCAAGCGTCGTGGAACTCGTCATTAAGTTTGTTACCCACCGAAGGCTTCGCAGTCTTCTCACGACCGTGGGAATCGCCATAGGCGTTGCCCTTGTTTTTAGTCTCATAGCGATCAACAGGGGATTCATAATCTCGCTTTCGAGTATGCTCAGCAATCTTGGTGATAATTTTGTTACTGTGCTGCCAAAGCAGGCGAACTTCGGTTTCAGCACCTCTTCATATTTTACCCAGAAGGATGCGGATGCCATCAGGCGGCTTCCCTTTGTGAAGATAGCTGTTGCTGGGTACAGCACAGTTGTCCCGGCAAAGATTCACGGAGAGGAGCTGTTCTTGATGGCGAGAGGTGCCAACCCGAAGGACATGGATGAACTTTTTAACGAGGTTCAGGTTTATGGGTTCCACAGTGGCAGGGCAATACACGAGGGTGAAAGGGGCAAGGTCGTGGTGGGGTACAATCTCGCTGACAAGTATCACCTGAGTCCGGGGAGCCAAATAGAAATTGCCGGTGAGAAGTTCCGTGTTGTGGGTGTGCAGTCCAAGGTGGGCAACAATCAGTATGACAATCTTATAACAGCCAATGTTGAGGACCTCTGGGACATAACCGGGGAGCATGACAAATACTTCTTGATTCTCCTGAAGGTCAGCGAGATGAAAACGGAGGAGCTGAAGAGGGAGCTTAAGAGGATCCGTGGAAAAGAAGACTTTGAAATTCTCACACCCGAGAATATTGCCCGCCAGGTGTCCGAGATACTGGGCGTGGTGAATGCTGTGTTTCTCGCTGTTGCGAGCATAAGCATCCTTGTGGGCAGCGTAAATGTTGCCAACACAATGTACATGGCCGTGACTGAAAGGGTTCGCGACATAGGGATAATGAAGGCTGTTGGGGCAAACCGGAAGCAAATTTCAACAATATTCATGCTTGAGTCGGGTGTTTTGAGCATGGTTGGTGGGTTCTTCGGGGTGTTGCTGGGCTTGCTGGTAACCTGGGGTTTCAGCTACTACGGGGCGGTTTCCGGGGCATTTATCAGTTTTGGTTACCCTCTGAACCCCGACCTTATACTTTTCACGATAGTGCTGTCCTTCGTGGTTGGTGTGGTTTCCGGTTACTTCCCCGCGAGGTATGCGTCCGGTATGGAGCCCGTCAGGGCTTTGAGGCAGGAGATATAAATGTCGCTGGAAAAAATCGTCGGGCTGGTTTTCAAGTTTCTGGTGCACAGGAGGGTCCGCAGCCTTCTCACGACCGTGGGAATCGCCATAGGCGTTGCCCTTGTTTTCAGCATAATCAGTGTGAATGAGGGTATGATGGCTTTGGTTTCCCAGCAGCTGGAGGACCTCGGGGGAAATGTGGTTACAATCATACCAAAGATAGGGGGCGTGAGGACGGCAGGTTCTTTCACCGAAGAGGAGGTCGATGCTGTGAGGTCACTGGCATCCGTCAAAGAGGCGGCCGGGATATACAGCACGGTCCTCCCCGTGACCATAAGGGGGAAGACGGACTATATGGGTGTCTACGGTTATGACTCGCATGCTATCGAGGAGGTCATTAGTGGAATCAAGTCCTTCAGGGTCGAGAAAGGGAGATTCATCAGTGCAGGAGAGAGAAAAAAAGTTGTGCTCGGTTACAAGATAGCAAATGACAATAATCTTGGGCCGGGCAGTGTGATAAAAATTGACGATGTGGATTTTCGTGTGGTTGGGGTGCTGGCGGAGATTGGAAGCAGTGAAGATGACTCGTCCATAAACACCGATGTGGAGGACCTGTGGGAACTCACAGGGGAGGATAAGACCTACCAGTTTATACTCGCCAAGGTGGTCGAGCCGGATGAAGACAGGATAAGGAGGGCTATAAAGAAGGTCAGGGGCAGGGATGACTTCGACGTGATGACCCCCGAAAGTATGATGGAACAGGTAAACCAGATTCTCGGGTTGTTGAATGCTGTGTTTCTTGTGATAGCAGGTGTGAGCATAGCCGTTGGCAGTGTCGGGGTGGTCAATACGATGTATATGTCCGTGTTCGAGAGAGTCCGGGAGATAGGAATCATGAAAGCTGTTGGAGCCACCGACTGGAACATAATGCTGATATTTTTGCTGGAATCCGGGCTGCTGAGTCTTGTTGGGGGTGTGTTCGGAATGCTCCTGGGGTTTTCCCTGGCTGTTGGGATAACAAAGTTGGCGGCTATGGCTGCAGGTCTTACGAAGCTGGAACCCGTGTTTTCCTCGGGCCTCGTGGTTCTTTCACTCGGGCTGTCCTTTGTTGTTGGGGTCCTCGCTGGCATTTTCCCTGCCCGATACGCCTCCGGGTTGGAGCCTGTGGATGCCCTCCGCTACGAGTGAAGCCAATATAAAACAGGGGTGTCATTTTTGATGTGAGATATTCCAGACAAAAAGGGTTGGTGGACCAAAAAAGGCTTGAAAGGGCAGTGGTGGTAGTGGCCGGTGTTGGAGGGCTCGGGAATCCCGCTGCCACATACCTCGCTCTTGCCGGGGTTGGGGAAATCCGGCTTGTTGATGATGATGTTGTGGAGGAGAGCAACCTGAATCGCCAGTTTCTTTTCACGGAGAAGGACCTGAGAAAAAAGAAGGTTCGGGTGGCTGCGAAGAGGCTCAAGGAGTTAAACCCCGGGATAAAGGTGGCGGCATACGAGAAAATTGACAGGAACGTGGTGGAAGGTGCTGATGTGGTCCTTGACTGCCTTGATAACTGGTCCACCCGCCGGGAGCTCTGGGCGCTTTCCTTCTCACTCGGGGTTCCTGTGGTTCACGGGGCTGTCGATGGGGTATCCGGTCAGGTTGCTGTTTTCTTTGATCGCGGGGATGCCGCTCCCTTTGGGGATAAGCAGGGTCAAAGCTGCGTGGTTCTTGGAGCCGCTGCGGGTGTGATCGGTTCACGCATGGCTCTGGAAGCCCTGGATGTCCTGCATGGTCGTGCCAGGGCGAAGATGATTTCCTTTGATGGGCGCTCGCTCCAGGAGTTCCCGGTGAGGGGTGAAAAATGGACTCACATACTGGTCAGGGTCTCGGAGCTGTGGCTGAAGAGCAAGCCGACCCGGAGGAAGTTGCTCGGGCTTTTGTCCCGGAACGTGGAGCGGGTTGCCGGACGGCCTCGGGTGGAAGACGCCCGTCTTGTCCTGCGGTTCTCCCCCGATTGCCTGGAAAAGCTCTCCAGGGTTTTCGGCGTGAAGTCTCTGAGCCCTGCCTTGAAGGTGGGTCTTGATGAGCTGGAATCACGGTTCAGGGAGTTCAGCAAGCAGGTGGCCGGAAGAAGATTTCGCGTTACGGTTCACCGCTCCTGGAAGGGTTACCCGAAGAAGTCCCCTGAGCTGGAGAAGGAGCTCGGAGCTATTGCAAGTGAGTTTGGAAGGGTTGATTTGACAGGCTATGAGGTGAATCTGGAGGTGGAAATTCACCGGGACGGCGCATATCTTTTCACACGGAGGATTCCCGGTCCCGGCGGGATGCCCTATGGCTCTGAGGGGAAGGTTCTGGTGCTTTTTTCCGGCGGTATAGACTCTCCGGTTGCTGCCTGGATGATGGCCCGGCGTGGCGCTGCCCTGGAGCTGCTTTTCCTGAATCCACTGGGTCCTGTTCTCGAATCCCGTGTTAATGCTGTCTTTGACTCAGTTTCCCACTGGTTCCCCGGTGCCAGGCTTCACGTGATTGATATCGGGGATGAGGTGGAAAAGATTCGCTCAAATGTGAAGGAAGGAAGCAGGCAGACGGTTTACAAGCGCTTTATGTATAGAGTTGCACAGGAGGCTGCCCGGAGGCTCGGATGCTCTGCCATTGTCACAGGCGAGAGTCTCGGGCAGGTTTCATCCCAGACGCTCCGGAGCCTTTCCGTTATTGATGGCGCTGTGGGTATCCCGGTCTTCCGCCCCCTGATAGGTATGGACAAGGACGAAATAGTTTCCCTTGCCAGGAGGATAGGCAGCTTTGACCAGAGTTCTGGGATAAAGGAATTCTGCTCCATAGAGAGCCACAGCAACGCCAGTCCCCTGATGAAAGAGATTGAGGACGAGGAAAAGAAGCTGGAGTTCGACTGCGGTGCTGTTGTCTCGCGGATGAGGGAAGCGAAGTCCATTGTCACAGAGCCTTTGCCCTTGCCTGATGGGGGGTTCGTGGTGGTGAAGCTCTGGGAGGGAATTCCAAAGCTCCGGCATGGAAAAAAATACCTGTTTGTTTGCAAGAGCGGTAATAGATCCGCGGAGGAGGCCTTGAAGGCGAGGAAAGCGGGTTTTGAGGCATATTCGATGGACTACCGGACTGCCCTCAAGAAGGGCGTCCTTGGAGGCCCCTCCAGGGGCTGAACTCCACTTCCTTTTTCGCAGCGAACTTTTTTATTTCCTTGATAACCCCCTCAGAGAACCTGAAGAGATGGCTTGGGGCGGAGCTGTCACTGCTTCCAAAACCCCTCACAAATTCGAATTTACTGGCAAGGTGGGTGGCGAGCTCCTCCTCAAAGAACTTTCCCTCCGGGAAGGTCAGCACCATAACGACCTCACCAGCTTCAGTCAGATGGTCAATATGCCACTTCTTTTTCTTTCCTTTACGCAGGTGTCTTTCTATCCTCCCCCCACCCTGGTTGGATCCCACATAAGCATACCACCCTTCGAAGTTGAGTTTTCCCAGTCTTCCAACCTTCAGTGTTGTTCGGGGAACCTTGAGCACCAGCACATAGACCCCCCTCGGAAACATTTTAAGTCGATTCGTGGGTGTTTAAAGTGGTGACGATGGTCCGGGTTGAAGTCGAAGGCAGGGTCAAGAATGCAGAGGCGAGGACGGTCAGGGAATTGATGGATCATCTGGGTGTGAACCCTGAGGAATATGTGGCAGTTCTGAACGGGGAGGTTGTCACCGAGGCGGAGCCTCTTTCCCCCGGCGACTCTGTGAAACTTGTGCGGGTGTGGAGCGGTGGTTAGCTGCTCATGTGGGAGGCGGGCGGTTTTTGGTGGCAGGTGTGCGGAGCACTTCAAGGAATGGCTGGAGGACTCCATTGTTGCGGAGCTGGAGAAATTTGTGGAGCCTTCGGACGTGTTGGCCGTGGCTGTGAGCGGCGGGAAAGACTCAACGGCTCTCCTTGACGTGGTTCATAAATGGGGCGGAGCCAAAATGTTTGCGGTGTCGGTGGATGAGGGTATTGCGGGTTACAGGGACAGGACTTTAAGCTTCTTGCAGGGGTTCTGTGAAAAGCGGGGTATAGAGCTCCATATCTTCAGCTTCGAGGAGGAATTTGGATGCACTCTGGATGAGATGCTCGAGACCCGTCCCCGGGAAAGGGCATGCACTGTGTGCGGGGCGCTGCGGAGGTTCCTGCTGAACAAGCGGTCAAGGGAGCTCGGTGCCACCAAGATACTGTTTGCGCATAACAGGGATGACGAGCTCCAGACCTTCTTGATGAACCTGCTCTCTGGCAATCTGGCGCAGATAAGCAGGAAGGGTGAGCTCATAGGGGTGGTGGATCACCCGCTTTTCGTGGTTCGTCTCAAGCCGCTTTTTAGAATACCCGAGAAAGCCACGGCCGTCTATGCCTTGCTGAACTATCCCGGGTTGCCGGATGTGGAATGTCCTTATCTCGAAGAAAGTGCCAGGTTCAGAGTGCGTCACCTGCTGAACTCACTTGAGCTCCAGAACCCCGGTGCCAAGGAGCGGATGCTTGAACTTTACGACAGGGAGATTCTTCCGGCGCTGAAGCCCTCCGCCCTGGGTTTTCACGGTAAGCTGAGGGAGTGCGGGAGATGTGGAGAGCCTTCAAGCAGGGAGCTGTGCAAGGTCTGTGAGCTTCTGGATTCACTTTGTCCCGCGGTGAAGTCTTGACTGCATCCTTTCACAGAGGTGGCATATGTCCTTTTCCTTCACCGAGCCTTTCTTCATCCCGTTTGAGGCTATTTTCATCACTTCTGACTTCTCTTCTCTTGTCAGCGAGATTTTTGCTCTTTTCCCCTTGAGATACTGGGTCACTGCTGCGGGCGTTATATGAAGCATCCTTGCCACTTCGTTCTGCTTTTTCCCCATTTTAACCAGGACCGCCACGAGTTCCTTCCGTATGGCCGGCAGGATTCTCCGCGAAGAAACTTCACAGCTCATCATGTGTCCCTTTCTGCCGGGCTTTTATATTGTTAACTTTTAACATGGTTAATTATTTAATCCTTCCTTTTTTTTCCGGATGTGCTCAGAGTGAAAGGGCTGTCGGTGGTTGTTGATGGAGTGGAGGTTCTTCACGATGTGGGCCTCGAGCTGAACCGGGGGGAGCTGGTTGCCGTTATGGGTCCGAACGGCTCGGGGAAGACCACGCTTGCAAGGGCAATTATGGGCGATCCACGGGTTAAGGTCAGGGGAGGTATAGGGTTCAAGGGAAAGGAGTTGAAAGGGCCACCTGAGGAGAGGTCACGTGCTGGAATCTTCCTGTGCTTTCAGAATCCCCCTGGAATTGAAGGGATAAATACGGGGTATTTTCTTGAGACTCTTGGGGCGCTTGACGGGGTGGAGGAACTGGCGAAGAAGCTCGGGGTGAAAAAGCTTTTGTCAAAGGACCTGAATGTGGGGTTCTCTGGAGGGGAAAAAAAGAAGATGGAGATACTCCAGTTGTTCCTGAAGGACCCGGAGCTGGTCATTCTTGATGAGATTGACTCCGGCCTTGACATAGACTCCTTGCATATTGTCGGGGAGCTGATAAAGTCCCTCAAGTCCAGTGGGAAGGCAGTTCTGGTGATAACGCACTATACCCGCGTGTTTAAAGAGGTCAAGCCTGACAGGGTGTATGTTCTGGTCGGGGGGAAGATAGTCGGGTCGGGTGGCCCGGAACTCCTCTCAAAGCTTGATGGATATGGATTTAAGGAGTGGAAATGATGGAGCTTCCTTTTCTTGAGGGCAGGGAAAAGAGGTTCTGGTTCCGGTCGAGAAAGCGTAGTGAGTTTTCTGTTGAGGGCCCGCTCACACCCAAGAAGGTAAAGGAAATTTCCCGTTTCAAAGGAGAACCGGGCTGGATGACCAGGTTTCGTCTGAAAGGATTTGAGTTTTTCCGGGGGATTTCCCTGCCTGATTTTGGTCCGGACCTCAGTGGTATTGATTTTGAGAATATGATTTATTACTCCAAACCTGCGGATAAAGCCAGGAGCTGGGATGAAGTTCCCCGGGACATAAGGAGGACTTTCGAAAAGCTTGGCATGAGTGAAGCGGAGATGCGGCTCCTTTCCGGGGTGGAGCTCCAGTATGATTCTGAGATTGTCTTTGAAAGGGCAAGGAAAGAACTGGAAAAGCTTGGAGTGATTTACATGAGCATGGATGATGCTGTGAAAGAGCACCCCGGGATTGTTCGCAGGTATCTCGGGAAACTCGTCCGTCCGGATAACAACAAGTTTTCCGCCCTTAATACTGCTGTGTGGAGCGGTGGAACCTTCATCTATGTTCCTCCCGGGGTTCGGGTTCCCTTCCCGCTCCACACATATTTCCGCATAAACCTCGAGGGATTCGGGCAGTTCGAGAGGACCCTGATTGTTGTTGGGGAAGGATCTGAGGTCACCTATGTGGAGGGATGCACGGCTCCCCTATATAGCAGGGCGACATTGCACGCCTCCGTGGTTGAGGCGGTTGCTTTGCCCGATTCAAGGCTGAAGTATGTCACCCTCCAGAACTGGAGCAAAAACGTGTATAACCTTGTCACAATGAAAGCCCTGGCGCAGCGTGGTGCGTTTGTTCAGGGAATAAGCGGGAATTTCGGTAGCAAGGTTACGATGAGGTATCCTTCTATTTATCTGGCAGGGGAGAGAGCCAGGGGGGAGTCAATGTCCGTGACAATCTCTTCGAAAGGGCAAGAAATGGATTTGGGTGCCCGGATTGTGCATTCGGCCCCGGAGACCAGTTCAAGAACGGTTTCCAAGACGATTTCCTTGGACGGTGGTGTGTCAACGTTCCGTGGGCTTCTCCGGATTCTCAGAGGGTCCGGGTTCAGCAGGGCGGGTATCAGCTGCGATTCCCTGCTCTCCGGTGACTCCCGGGCGAATTCCGTGCCGGTGATTGATGTGAAGGAAAAGACGGCGGAGCTGAGTCACGAGGCCAAGGTGGGGGAAATTGACATGGACAAGCTGTTCTACCTGATGTCCCGGGGTGTGAGCGAGTCAAAGGCCATGGGCATGCTGATCTTCGGGTTTGTCCGGGACTTTGTTGAGGAACTTCCACTTGAGTATGCTCTGGAACTTCAGAAGTTGATAGAGATGGACATGGGGGGCGGAGTATGAAAAGGCTGAAGGGTCGGGTCAAGCAGCCGGAGGGGTTTGAGGATTTTCCTCCAGGGCTGGTTTCCCTTCCCGGTGAGAGGCTGGAGGGTGTGAAATTTCTCTACGTAGGGGATGTTTCCGGGCGGACACATATTTCGCTCAAGGATTCCGTGGCGGGCATGGTCTGTGATGCCTCAGGCTCCATGGAACTGGAGCTTCGGGGGGACAACAGGCTCAGGAGAATAATTACCGTACCGGAGGGTTCAAGGTTGAAACTCAGCTATGTCTCCCGCGGGGGAGGAACTGTCGAGGACCTTGTTTACCTGAAGGAGGGGGCCGAGCTTGTCTATGATGGCAGGTTCCGCGTTCGCTCGGGTGCGTTCACGGCTTCTGTCAGGGTGGTTCACGAGGGGAAAAAGTCCTCCAGCAAGGTGGACCTGAGGGGTGTGGTCCGTGGGAAGGCGAGGATACTCCCGACGGGCGAGCTGCTTCCAGGTTCCGTGGGCTCCAGAACCTCACTGAACGGTTTTGTGGTTGTGTTTGGCAGGGGGGAGGTGAAAGCTGTTCCGGAGCTGCTTGTTGGGGAGCAGGAGGCGGCTGCAAGTCACAGTTTCAAAAAGCTCCGGTTGACTCAGGGGCAGCAGTTTTATCTCTCGTCCAGGGGCCTGGGGGAAAACAATATAGAGAAGCTTTACGAGAGGTTTATTCTGGGTGGTTGAATGGATGTAAGAAAAGACTTTCCGTTTCTTGAGCGCGGGATTGTTTATTTTGATAATGCCGCCACGACACAGAAGCCAAGGCAGGTGATTGATGCCATCACGGATTTCTACCGAAGCCATAATGCCAACATCCACAGGGGCATCCACATTTTGAGTGAGGAAGCGACGGAGCTGTATGAAGAGAGCAAAAGGAAGGTGGCTGGGTTCCTGGGTGTTCCGAGCTGGCGGGATGTGATTTATGTCAAGAATGCCACGGAGGGGCTCAATCTTGCCGTGACCCTGATTCGTCCCCGGGGAAAGATTCTGACAACGGTCATGGAGCATCACTCGTCACTCCTGCCGCTGATGAGGGCCCGCAGCTCGGGTGCCACGCTGCAATTTGTTGGTCTCACGCCCGATGGTGAGCTGAATATGGAAGATTTCTATTCAAAGCTGAAGGGGGCGGAGCTTGTGGTGGTCACCCATGCTTCGAATGTGCTGGGAACGATAAATCCGGTGAAAGAGATTGTGAAAGCGGCTCATGATGAGGGGGCACTGGTGGTGGTGGATGCCGCCCAGTCTGTTCCTCACCTGAAGGTTGATTTCAAGGACCTTGGTGCGGACTTCCTTGCCTTCTCCGGTCACAAGATGCTCGCACCTTCAGGTACCGGGGCTCTTTGCGTTCGTGGCGAGCTTGTTGAGGACCTGGTTCCCCCTGTTGCGGGTGGTGGGTCGATTGAGGATGTGACCCTCGATGAAGTGAGGTGGGCAGGTCTTCCCGAAAGGTTTGAGGCGGGCACCCCGAATCTTGAAGGGGCGGTGGGCCTTGGTGCGGCTGTGGACTACCTCTCCCGCATTGGAATGGACAGGGTGAGGAGGCACGAACTTTCACTGCTCAAGGAGTTCTTCTCTCTTGCAGAGGATACACCCATGAGGATATACGGTCCTAAGGAGAGGACGGGTCTTGTGTCCTTCACCCTCCCAAATATTCACGCTCATGATGTGGCGGACTTTCTGAACTCCAGGAAGATAGCCGTCCGGAGTGGCAAGCACTGTGCACACCCCCTGCACTATCATCTCGGTGTCCCCGCAACTGTCAGAGCGAGTTTCTACATATACAACACCGTTGAGGAGCTGGGGCTGTTCTTTGATGCCCTCGGGGAATTGCTGGAGGTGTTCTCTTGAAGCTTGACCAGCTCCTTCGCATATACCGGAAGGCGAGGGAGTCACAGGGAAAGAGAGAGCATGACAGGAGCCACACCGGCAGGAATCTCAGCTGTGGTGATGAAGTTACTGTGTATGTGAAGCTTGATGGTGACACGGTGAGTGACATATCCTTCGAGGCGAGTGGCTGTGCTATAAGCACTTCTTTCACCTATTTGATGGCAGAGAGGCTGAAGGGCAGGGATGTGAAGGAAATCCTTTCCCTCAGTGATGAGGAGTTCCTCAGGCTGATGGGCCTGGGGGAGATAAGCCCGGGAAGAATAAGATGTGCTTTGATTCCCCTTGTCACACTCAGGCGCGCCCTCCGCAGGTAGCCTTTTATAGCTTTCCTGCCGGTGTTCGCATGAGGGTTGTCGGCGATGCTCTTGCTCCACTCTTAGCGAAGAACCTTTAAACCCGGGCGCCCCTTTTTTGAATGCCAACTGCAGTGTTTGACTTTGATGGCACCCTCGCATACATGCCCAGTTCGCTGGTCTGGGCTCTGGAGATTCCCCTGCTCAAGAAGTTCCTGCTGCTTCCCCTCATTGTTTTTGAAAAACTCACAGGGAGGTCAGCATACCAGAAGAAGGTCTTTGAGTGGCTTGTTGGCACCCCCGTGTCCCGGTCTTTGAGGCGGATGGCCGGTGTCCCTCCCGTCCCCGAAGGTTTGAGGTATTTCAAGGAGCTTGCTTCCAAGGGGTACCGGATGGTTGTGATGAGCTATTCCCCTGCAATTTTTGTGGAGGCATGGCTCCAGGCCCAGGGGCTTTCTGCCGACGTTATCTGTCCGGACTTTATAGTTTCCAGGGGGAAGATTGAGGCCGTCTCGGATGACGAGGTAACCCGCATATACCTGGATGAGCCGAAGGACGCGAAGAGAAAGGTGGCGGAGATTCTTAACCTGCGGCCCGAGATATCCGTGGGGGACAGTAGGAGCAGGGACCATGTGGGTGGAAAATACAGGGACATAAAGGAACTCCAGGCAAAGTATAGGAGCAAGGCGGCGCAGATTGCTGGAAATCTACATAAAGTTTTCTAACCTGCTCTGGCTGGAGGTCATCCTCCAGACAACGCTTTTTTTCTTCCAGTTTTCCCAGTCCAGCTCCCCACGGAGGCAGCTCTCCAGTTCCTCCAGTGACCCGAAGCTTTCCGGTCTTCCCTCGAGAGCCCTCCCCACGGACTCCCGTATGTGCCACACACCCACCGGATAAATGTATTTTTTCCCAATCTTCCTGATGACCAGGGCAGCGGCCTGCCTTCCACGGTCCGCCAGCTTCTTGAGCACCTCGAGCCTTGCTGCATAGTAGGCCCCTGTTATGTTGCTCGCATAGCCCTTCTTGAATCCGCCATATTCGTGGTCCGATATGATGCCGTGCTCATACCATCTTTCCAGCATTTCAAATCCCCAGCTCCAGGGGATGAGCACCACCCAGAATCTGTTGTCCCAGTGTTCCATTCTGTATAACTCATAATTTCTTATTGGGGGTTTCCCTCTTATTCTGGAAAAATATTTCCTTGCCAGCACGGAGTCCACCGCGGTTATCGCCCACCTGGTGGGAACCATCTTTCTCTGTGCAGGGAGCCCGAGGTTTCCTGTGCTCAGGGCCTGAACCAGATAGTTGAAGCCATACCTTTCAAGCCTCAGGAGAGCCTCCTGTGCCTTCAGGTCATAGCTGTCAACCACTGAATAAACCCGCCCGGGAACCTTCACCCCGTCTTCCGGGACTATTGACTCGGCCGGGACGCTTGCAGATATGCTCGGGGTCGCTGCCGGCATCGATCGGAGCCGGACATCGAACAGCACCGGATTGACACTGAGTGATGCCTCCTCGTGTTCCCTGATTCCCTTGACCTGAAATGTCCTGAGCTGGTTTGCCCTTAACACCACGAAGTCCTCGAGGCTCATGTCGAATGGTTCTCCACCTGGCTCTTTGAGGAGAAGGCTGGGTCCAACAGCCACCCTGGGGTAACCTTTCCAACCTACAAGGTAGTTGGGTGGTGATGGGGCTTCGATGTCCTTCCCCATCTGTTTTATGGACTTCATCCGATCATAGAGCGGGCAGTGGGACAGACCGCACCAGAGCCTTCCCTTACACCTAATGCAGGTTTCTTCGCTTATCAACGCCATTTAGAGCCCCGGTTATTTATAAGCTGGACGCGGAGCTTGCCGTTTCGAAACTTTTTTAATCGCAATACCTTCTGTGTAGAATGACAATCAAGTTTTGCCCGAAGTGCGGGTCGATGATGATTCCGGAGAAGGGTGCCTCTGAAATAGTCTGGAAGTGCCGGAAGTGCGACTACACTGAAAAGGGCAAAACTGCAAGGGGACTCGTGCTGAAAGAGAAGGTGAATGAGAAGGTCACGATTCCTGTGTTTGATGCCGAGGAGAACAAGGACAAGCTTTCAACCATTGAGGTGGAGTGCCCGAAATGTGGCAATGACCGGGCGGTCTGGTGGATTCAGCAGACCCGTTCGGGGGATGAGCCCGCCACGAGGTTTTTCAAGTGTGTGAAATGCAACCACACTTGGAGGGAATACTCCTAAACAAACCACAGCAGGATGGCGAAGAACGCAGAAATCGCCCACATAAACCCCACCACCTGTTTCTCCGTGTATTTTCCATTCATGAAGAGGTGTGGCAGGGAGTAAATGCCTTCGTGCTTGTATAGCTTCCCGTTCTCAACATAGCCAACGGTGGGTTTCTTGAACTTTCCCCTTGCTTTTAGCAGGCCTTCAATCAGGAAGGGTATTGAGGCAATCAAGGTGGGCTTCTCCATGTTTCCCACCACCGCGATGGTGCCGAGAACCGCCCCGAGGAAGTATGTGAGACTGTCCCCCGGGAGGAACCTGGCGGGATACCTGTTGAGCAAGAACACCCCTGCAACGGCGCCGAGCGCGGCGAAGGCTATGACTTTTGCGGCGAGGCTGGAGTGGAAGTAGGCATACAGGGACAGCGAGGTCAGGTAGATCACACCCATTCCCGACTCAAGGCCGTTCAATCCCGCGAGCAGGTTTACCATGTTTGAAGCTCCAACTATGGCCACTGGCACTATCAAGAGGGGGTAGAGCAGACCGAAGGACACCGTTCCCACGATTGGCAGGGACATCGAGGACACGCCCATCCGAAGGGCTGCGAGGGGAAGTGCTGCGGGGAGACAGAGCAGGGGCTTCTGCCATTGCTTCAACCCTATGCGTTTTCCTTTGGCTGTGTTGACATCATCGAGGAATCCCACGAGGGTCACGAACATTATTGTGAGTATGCTCGCCACAACTCCCAGAAGCTCGTTGTAATCCCTGAATATGTATGTTTTTAGGAAGATGTAAGCCATTGAAGCGAAGTAGAAGGCGAGAAAGGCGGGAATTCCGGCGCTTGTTGGCAGCTCCGGGTGCCCCTCCTTGTGGAGGTCCTTCCCCACCAGTCCAGCGTTCCTGAAATATCCTTTCATCCACGAGCCCAGCAGGTATCCTGAGACCAGTGCCACGGCAGTTTCCAGCACGAAGCTTTCCACGTTTGCAAGATTCCCCAGAATTTATAAAATAGTTTAATATACTACCAGCTCCAGAGAGTTCTATGGCGGAAAAGAAAAAGCCTACTCTTGGTGCGACCGTTGCTCCGCCTAATGAAAAGGCCGATTTTTTTGCCCAGCTGCAAAACACCTTTGAGAGGGGTGTTGTGAGCGCTGAGGTTGATTTATCCGGTCTTATAAGCGAAAAGGGCGGCGGGAGTGTGACCACTTCAATGTTCGGCGAAGCAGCTCGGGTTACCACGGGCCCCGCCGGGGTTTCAGACCAGACGATTCAGAAGATGAAGACCATAGCCAACACCTTTGGCGGGAAATTCACGGTCCACGCTCCCATGCAGGCGAATCCTTCAGACATAATGGAAGTGGGCAGGACTCAGGCCGCCCAGCTGCTGAAGAAAAGCCTTGAATACACCGAAAAACTGGGGGGGAAGGTTCTCACGGTCCACCCCATGGGGCAGATGGAATATTACTTTGTTGACCCATTTGTGGGCACGAAGATGAACGTCCCGAATCCATTTTTTTTGGCTGCCAACCGGAAGGAGCTTCACCAGATGATGAGGAAGTTCGGTGTGAAGGACCCCCTCCTGAAGGAGCAGATTGAAAAGCAGTGGTCCAACTGGGTTCAGGTTCTTCCAACCTACTTTGCGGAAAAGTTCGCCCCCATGGCCGCCCGGAGCCTCGAGGACTTCTCTGAGAACGTGGCTTCCTGGAAGATTGGTGAGCTCATAAACAGGTACAGGAACAACCCGCAGAAAATCAGGGAGAAGGCAATAGAAATTATGGGCACCCTTGCCGCTCCAGTGGCGGGAGCGTTTGAGAGGAAGCTGCGCGAGGTGCTGATTAATGGCACGCTGACTCCCACTGCCAAGCAATATGCCTCGAGGACGGCCATTGATTACCACCGGAGGAGGGCTGAAGAAATGTGGACTAAGGTGGCCATGGCTTCCCTTGATCCAATAGCAAAGGACGGGTCGGTTCCGCGCCCACCGGAGGAACTCCGGAGGCTCGCCTCGAAGAAGCACCTCACCAAAGATGAAAGGCAGAGGTATAGAACGCTCCGGGAGAAATACAGGAAGGAGATTGAGGCTGTGAGGGCGGAGGCATGGGGGAAAACCATAACCCGCCAGAGGTTTGGGCCGTTCAAGGAATCTGAGGAGGAAATAAAGAATGCTGTAATCAAGACGTTCAGGCAGATATTTGAGTCCATAAAAAAGGAGAACAAGGGCCTTTACAGGTCCCTGAAGAATCGCAAGATAAAGATAGGCATTGAAAACCTGTTTCCCATGGCTCCCGAGAAGGGTTATATGCAGGGCTTTGCCTATTTCTACCGGCCGGAACATATCGCGGAGATAGTGAAGGCAATCCGGAAAGAGGCTAAGGATCAGGGGCTCCCTGAGGACATAGTTACGGTGACATTCGATGTGGCTCACGCGGCGGCCAGCGGCATAAAGCCGAGTGAGTTCCTCAAGAAGCTGAGAAAGTCAGGGGTGAAACCCGAGCATGTGCACATAGTTGGTGGTCCCGGATACGGGCATGAGCATATAGCCTGGGGAGACTGGCTTGACGAGGTGAGCAGGATGGACCCCGGTATTGTGAAGAAGCTTATGGATGTCGGGGTCATCAACATAGAGGGGGGTGCTGGTCTGCACGACGTTGAGGTGACCCTGAATGCGCTCTGGGACCGCGGGCTTCCCGTGGAGGCCATGATGGCTATGGCAGGGGCTCCGGACAGGTTCACGCCAGAACTCGTTCAGTACTCCGGTTTCCCCAAGGGCGCATATGCGGATGTTGCTCCAGCCTATTTTGGAACCATTATGCCCCAGAGGGCATTCTATTCCTTCCAGTATGAAGCTGTGCCAATGCCAATGAGGGGTGCCTTTGGTGGCTACACGGCCCCTGCCCTTTTCGGCGGGGGATACACAATAGGTCCGCAGAGGACACCTTCCCTGTGGCCGTCGGCTCAGCCTTTTCTGTATTCGGCGAAGAAGGAGGAGTGAGGTGATGGTATGAGAAAGAAGGAGGACGTGATGAAAGAGGCGAAGGAAACAAAGATGCGTCTCGAGGACATAGGCAAAATATATGATTATGTGGCGGAGGTCACCAAAAAATTCGGGACCTTTATCAAGGCTGTGGCTGTGTTCGGTTCCTTTGCCCGGAAGAAGAAGGAGGGGAGTGACATAGACATAATGGTGATAGTGGATGACTCATTCGCCCCGCTTGACAAGGCGCTTTATGTGGCCTTCCAGGCGGAGATGACCCGGCTTTCTGCCCGGTATCCCAAGTTCCACGTGACCACTGTGACAATCAGCCAGTTCTGGGACTCTGCGCGCCGTGGTGACCCGCTGGTCATACAGGTTCTCAGGGATGGTGTGGCTCTGGTTGATATGGGGTTCTTTGCCCCTCTGAAAAGGCTTCTGATACAGGGGAAGATCAAGCCGACGGAGGAGGCGATAAGTGCCACACTCTCCCGGGCGTTTTTCAACATAAATGGCTACAACAACGCGTTGCTGGCGGCTGCGAATGCCCTTTACTGGGCGGCGGTGGAAGCGGCTCACGCGGGGATAATGCGTTACGGGAAGGTTCCCGGGTCCCCCTGGGAAGTGGCGCAGCTCCTGAGGGACACACTCGCCAAGGACGGGGTGATAACCATGGAGGACGTGCGCGTCTACGAGGAGGTCTTTGGTCTGGAGAAGGGCATATCCCGGGGGGAAATCACGCATGTAGAACCCGGGAAGCTTGATGAACTGCACCGGAAAGTCGTGGAGTTTGTCACGAAAATAGATACCTGGGTGAATGTGGAAGGGATAAAAAGGAAGCTTGGTGGTGAATAAGATGCCAAAGAAGGCCAAGGAAAAAACAAAGGAAAAGAAGGAGGCGGTCAGCAAGAAGGACCTCGAGAAGGCGAAGAAAAGGCGGGAGCTTTTTTTGAGGGCCAAGGTGAAGGTGGCTGAGCGGTTCTCCAACGCTGCCAGGCAGAAGCTTGGTGCGATGATCAAGGGCGTTGCTGTGATTGGTAGCATAGCCCGGGGGGACTTCAAGCCCGGGTCTGACATAGATGTGCTCGTGGTGATAGATGACACGCAAAGGGACGTGCCGGACGAGCTGAAGGAGAAGCTTCTGGCCATGCTTACTGATATGGGAAAGAAGATAGACAAGAAGATGCAGGTTCAGATTCACACAATTACGGAGCTTTTCCAGTTCGCGAAGGACGGGGACAATATTGTTTACAATTTTCTCCGGCATATGAAGGTTGTGTATGACGGGGGTGTGCTCAAACCCCTCCAGAAGCTCCTGAATGCGGGGGAAATAAAGCCGACGAAAGAATCCGTTATCCGCTCTATGGAGGGGGCTGACTTCTACATGAAAAAGGTTATTCAGTATGTGGAATGGATAATCGAGAGGTATTACCGTGCCGTGACATGGGCAAGCAACGCGTTCATAATGAGTCTTGGCGAACACCCCGCTGCGCCACCTGAGATTCCGATTGTGCTCAAGAAGTATGCTGACCAGGGGATTCTCCCCCCGGAGGTCCCGGCAATAGCTGCCGAGGTCATAACCACGCACAAGGCTGTGGAGCACGGGGACCTCAAGCCCACTGTGGAGCATGCCAGAAAGCTGGAGCCCAAGGTCGTGAAGTTCGTGGAGCTCCTGCGGAAGGAGGTGCTTGGTTCTGTGATGGAGGAAGGGCTGAAGGGCTCCATGAAAGCCAAGATAAAAACAATGCCGAAGATAATTTTTGAGTTTGCTGACGGGCGCGCCTTTGCCTGGCTCCTCGATGATGGTGTTTATGTGGCTCATTATTCGGGGGACAAGCTCAACAAGGTCTTCAAGTCTTCTGTGAAGAAGGGGGAGGTTGGAGGATTCAAGCCCATAAAGAGTGAGGAACTGTTCAAAGCCATGGAGGCCAGCGAGCTGAAGCCACTGATAAATATGAAGCTGATAAAGATGATATACGCCGCTCTGCCGGCAGGGGTGAAGGCCCCTCTGAAGAAGGTAGCAATAGAATACCCGGGCAGGGCCATGGTGGACCTGGGGAAGCTCCCCAGCCTTTCGGGAAAGTGAACCTCCTGAAGAATTACAGCTCCTTAAGGGTTCTCCGGGCTTTCAGATACTTCTCAAGAAGCTGCGGGCTCTCCTTGCACCCCGGGCAGATGAAGTGTTCCAGCGGTGGTCTTTTACCCGGCTTGCCCTTTGCCTTTCCCTCCATCAACCCGGCAAAAAATCTGGAGCAGCACTCCGGGTAGCCGAACAGCTTTCCGAGTGCCTTTATTTTCTCACCGCCTTTCAATTTTTCGGATGCATGGTACCTGTTGAGTGCTTCCCTGCTCCCGAACAGGATGTCTGTTTTGCATCCCTCGCGGGTCACTTCCACTTCCAGCCCCAGTTCCTTCAACAGTTCCACCACAACCTCATCAGGACCCTCGAAGCCATCCAGTTTGCTCACCGGTTTGATTCCTTGCACAGTCAAAAATGCCAGGAGGGCAACCCGCCTGTCCAGCCTGCCCAGCTTCCTGATTGCTTCCACCACCATGGGAGGCAGCAACCCTTATAAATTTTCCAAGAAAGCCCTGAGGATGAGTGACCCAGTTTCCAAGCGGCTGTTTGACCGGGTTTTCATATGCATGAAGTGCAATGCCCGGATCAGGGCGAACCCCGAGAAGGTCAAGGCCGGCAGGGTCAAGTGCCGCAAATGCGGTTACTCTGGGCTGAGGCCCAAGAAAAGACTCCGGAAAGGTAAGGCGAAATGATAGGGGCGTTCGAGCCAGCCAAGACGGTTTTCTATGCCCTCCTTTTAGCCTTTGTAATCCTCTTTTTTGGCGGGAACATAGCAGCCCTCCTCCCTGCTTTGCTTCTTATTCTGGCGAGTCACGGCTTTGAATCATTCCACCGTGCCGATGTCAATCGCGTGTATGGGAAAGCACCTCCCGACAGGACTGCAGTTTTCAGGGTTTCATTGTTTCTGGCGGTCCTGGCCGCGGCATTTTCCTTCTACTTCGGGTTTTCCTACTGGTATGTTCTCATTGTTGCTCTGGCTTTCGCAGGTTCATACCTCTCATCGAGATATCAGTTCGCCTCGGACTTCCTGCTCTCCCTGATCTACCCGGCTCTGATGGTGCTTCACTCCGCTGACAGGACCCTGCTTGCTCCGGTTTACTGGTTCGTGTTCTTTCAGGAACTCGCTTCCCGTTCTGTGGTTCAGCTATCCCGCCCATTTGGTATGGAGAACCTGAACCTCCCCCAAATACTTGGTCCGGAGGGGGCTGCAAACTTCGTGCTGGTCCTTGAGTGCCTCTCCGCCCTGTGGCCCGTCCTGATGGCGAGATACGTGCTGGGTCTCCCCTTCTTTGCCTTTTCCCTCTCCGCGATGGTTCTTGCTGCTGCCGTCTATGCGCTTGCTGTCTCCCATATTGAGCGGTCCGGTCTTCTGCTCAGAGTTTCCTCCCTCATTTTCTTGCTGTCGCTCTGGCTGTCCCTGATGGGGTCGGGCTTTTAAATTCTCCCCGCGCCTCTTTTCGTGGAGGTCATAGGTGCCGGACCCGTCGGTCTCTGGGTGGCGAAGAAAGCTGCGGATGCCGGTCTGAAAGTCAGGGTCCACGAGGCCCGGCCGCTGATAGGGGAACCGGATCACTGCACGGGTCTTCTGTCGAACAACATAGACCGCATTGTGGAGCCTGAGGTTGTTCTTCACTACATCAACGGTGCCCGCTTCTTCGCCGGGAAGGAAGAGATGTTGATAGAAAGAAAAAAGGTTGCGAAGGTCATTGACAGGGTGGAGTTCAACAAGCAGCTCTGCGAGGAGGCCATGGCAAGCGGTGCCAGGGTGCACACTGGAAGGCGCGTGCTCTGGAGGGATTTCCAAGGGGATGTTGTGGCGGCTGACGGTGTGATGGGCAGCACCCGGACGGATTTCGGGCAGAAGCTCAGGTTCCTCCCGGCGATGCAATACGACCTGAATGAGCGTCCGGAGGAGGATTTTGTGGAGCTCTGGTTTGAGCCCTGGAATCCCGACTTCTTTATCTGGGTTGTCCCCCGGGGGAACCATGTGCGTGTTGGCACCGCCTCCAGGGATCTCCGGCCGCTTCAGGCGTTTATAGGCAGGAGATTCGGGCGTTTCAGGCCAGTGGCGAAGCATGTCGGTCTTGTGGTCACGTCCGGTCCAGTAAAGAAAACCTGTTTTGAGGCAGGGGATCGCCGGGTCTTTCTTGTTGGGGATGCAGCCGGACAGGTGAAGCCCACAACGGGGGGAGGCGTTTACACGGGGATGCTCTGTGCTGAAAAGCTTGTTGAAGCCTTGGTGGGAGGAAACCCGCAGGGGTATGAAAGAAGGTGGCGTTCTGCTCTCGGCAGGGAGTTTTTGCTTCAGAGACTTGCCCGCCGTTTGATGCTCCGGAACCCACCGGCATTTGTGAGGTTCCTGCGGCGCAGCAGGCTCCACCTGGAGCGTCAGGGGGACATGGACTACCAGTCCCGTGCGGTGCTCCGCCTTTTCTTTCCCGCGTTCATGTGGTTGCTTGAGTCCCTCTCACCGCAGAAATTTTAAACCCGCTTTTGTTTGTTCGACATGAAGGTGCTTGTTGGATCGACCAATCCGGTCAAGGTTCAGGCTGTGAAGGAAGCGTTTTCAAAGTTCTTTGAGGACGTGGAGGTGAAGGGCAGGAAGGTTAATAGCGGTGTTCCCGACCAGCCGTTCGATGATGATACCTTCAAGGGTGCCCGGAACAGGGCGCGTGCCCTTATGGATGAAGAGGCCGATTTCTATGTGGGCCTGGAGGGGGGCGTCACCGAGCTGCTCGGCAGGACTTTCACTTTTGGCGCGTTCTGCATAATCGACCGTGCTGGCAGGGAGTCCTTCGGGGCGTCCCCCCTGCTCCTGCTCCCGTCCAGGGTCGTGGAGGGTCTGCGCGAGGGCAAAGAGCTGGGGGACGTGATGGATGAACTCACGGGCGAGCACAACACCAAGCAAAAAGGCGGTGCTTCCGGCTTTTTCACCAACGGGGTCGTTCCGCGGAAGGACTTCTACCTCCAGGGACTCTGCGTGGCCATGGCACCCTTCCTGCAC